>JAGKVC010000071.1 GCA_021152595.1 Clostridia bacterium | reverse complement strand
TATTGGGATATTTTGCGTGGAACGATGCAATGCTTCTTGCAAGCAGGCAGCGCACGCGGAACGGCGACGCACCGATCCGGACGGAGCCCGTCTCGAGTCCCATCAGGTCAGACATCGCATTGTTCATGCTTTCTTCCATTGCGAGGATCTTGCGCGCCCATTCGACATAGAGCTTTCCGGCATCGGTCAGGCGGATCGGCGTCAGCGAGCGGTCAAAGAGCTTCATGCCGAGCTGCTTTTCGATGCTGTGGATATACTGACTGAGCGAGGGCTGCGTTACATAGAGCTTTTCAGCCGCCTTGGAGATGCTCTGGCATTCCGCAACGGCAATGACATAAGTAAGCTGCTGCGTTGTCATTCAGTGTCACTCCCTTTCGGCATGCGGTTCGATGCTGTGCAGCAATTTATAGAGCAGCTTATGCAGCAGGAAAGCGTCCTCGGGCTGCATCGGGATACAGCCGCCGATCTGCTGAGGGATTTTCGCGGCGGCATCCTGCAAAGCGCGCCCCTCGGATGTCAGGGCGGCGATGAGAACGCGCTCATCCTCGGCACTTCTGCGGCGTGTGATATAGCCCTTCTGCTCGAGACTTTTCAGCACGGGTGTCAGCGTGCCGGAATCGAGATAGAGCCGCCTGCCGAGCTCCTTGACGGAGATCGCATCCTCCTCCCAGAAGACCATCATGGCGACATACTGCGTATAGGTCAGCCCGATCTCATCGAGATAGGGGCGGTATTTTTTGATGACCTCTCTCGAGCAGGCATAGAGCGGAAAACAAAGCTGATTCTCAAGTTTCAGTTGTTCATAATGTTGTTCTGACATGCGGTTCACTCCTTTATTGCGAAGAACCTGATAACGCACCTGCGGATCCTGCCCGAAAAGGAACAGGATCCGGCATGTGATATTCGGTTAGGCGTTAGCTTGTTCATAAGCCTGCCGGACAGCCTTTGCGAGCTGATCCGCGCAGGATGTGGGGCGTCTGCCGCAGGTATTCCCGAGCAGCTTTTCTTCGATCTGTGAGACGGTCCAGCCGTCCACGAGCTTGGAGATTGCTTTGAGATTGCCGTTGCATCCGCCGATAAAGGCGATCTGCGTCACGACATCATCTTCCAGATGAAAGTGAATCTCCTGCGCACATACCATTTCTGTCTGATACACGTAATCCGTTATAACAGCTCCTTTATTTTGTCTTCGATTGCTTTGGGCTCATCGGTCGGTGCAAATCTGCCGACGACATTGCCCTCGCGGTCTACGAGAAATTTGGTAAAGTTCCATTTGATATCGCCGGGCTCCTTGCAGGTCTTGCTGATTGCGGAGATCGCCTTCATCGCCATTTTCGCTTTCAGTCCCTCGACATTCTCCTCGGGGATTGCCTGCTTGAGCAGTTTGAAGAGCGGCAGCGCGTTTTCGCCGTTGACGTCGATCTTCGCAAACTGTTTGAAGGTGATGCCGAATCTTCCGGTGCAGAAGGAAACGATCTCCTCCTCAGTGCCGGGAGCCTGCTCGCCGAACTGATTGCACGGGAAATCGAGAATCTCAAGCCCCTGTTCCTGATAGGCTTCATAGAGGTCCTGCAAGCCGTCATACTGCGGAGTAAAGCCGCAGCCGGTCGCGGTGTTGACAATCAGCAGAACCTTTCCGCGGTACTCATTCAAAGAAACGTCATTGCCCTTTGCGTCCTTGACAGTCAGATCATAAATACTCATGATAGAACCTCCGTTTTCAAAATGTTGCTCAATTCGATTGAGCTTGATTTAATTATACACGATGCAATCGGATTTGTCAAGTGTTTTTTCTGTGAAATTTTTGTGATGATCTTCATGGGCGTATCAGATGCAGAAATCCCCCTGACTGAGATTCTGCCGCAGTCAGGGGGATTCATACATGATATGGGATCAGATTTTCTGCGAGCCGGTGCTCCAGACATGCTGTTCGTTTTTGTTCGCAGGTCTGTTCTGTGCCATGACGCCTGCAAGCGCATGGGGGATATATGGCTCCTCGAGATACGCGGTTTCCTCGTCGGAAAGGGTAAGCTCAGTCGCCTTTGCCGCGCCCTCGATATGGTGCAGCTTTGTCGCGCCGACGACCGGTGCCGTGACCTTTGTCAGCAGCCACGCGAGCGAAATTTCGGTCATGGAGACACCGTGCTTTTCGGCAAGCTCCGCAACGCGCCGGATGATGACCTCATCCTGCTCACGGGTTGCATCATATTTGAATTTCGCGTAGGTATCTTCTTCCGCACGCTTTGAGGTTTCGCCGGGGAGTCTTGCGAGTCTGCCGCTTGCGAGTGCGCTGTAGGGTGTCATTGCGATATTGTCCTCGGCGCAGAGCATCGCCATTTCGCGCTCCTCCTCGCGGAAGATCAGGTTATAGTGTCCCTGCACGCTGACGAATTTTGCAAAGCCCTCTTTTTCCGCGAGTGCATTTGCCTTTGCGAGCTGCCACGCATAGCAGTTCGAGATGCCGATATAGCGTGCCTTTCCGGCTTTGACGATCCGGTTCAGCCCGTCGAGGATATCATAGAGCGGTGTATTCCAGTCCCACATATGATAGATATAGAGATCGACATAGTCCATGCCGAGATTTTCGAGGCTCTTGTTGATCATGCGCTCAATATGCTGCTGACCGGTGATGCCTGCTTCGAGATCGGCAGGGGTACGCGGCAGGAATTTTGTTGCGACAACGACTTCATCGCGCTTAGCAAAATCGCGGAGCGCTCTGCCGACATACTGCTCGCTTGTGCCGGACTGATATGCGATCGCCGTATCGAAGAAATTGACGCCGAGCTCCAGTCCGCGTTTGATAATCTCACGGGAATGCGCCTCGTCGATCGTCCAAGAATGCTGTCCGTTCTGCGCATCGCCGAAGCCCATGCATCCCATGCAGATCCGCGAGATCTTGAGATCGGAATTGCCGAGTTTCGTGTAGTTCATATGATACCTCCTGACAGTTAAGATTCGCATCTGCGATATTTTCATTATAACAGATAATTACCGGAAAAGCAATGGAAATCCGAAAAATACTTTGCAGATGAAACCGGCTGAACTGAGCAGCGAACAGTTCTGCACGATATGCTGAATAAAGGCGAAGCAAAATGGAGCCGCGCACGGCGCGGTTATAACACATTATGGCGGGAAACGCAATGGGAGCGGATG
Source organism: Clostridia bacterium (assembly GCA_021152595.1). GTDB lineage: Bacteria > Bacillota > Clostridia > Oscillospirales > Ruminococcaceae > Firm-04. Next base: position 11,461 of record JAGKVC010000071.1, on the reverse strand, counting down.
AAAAAAGGACACAGAGAAACTGACGGGGAGAAAAAATGGAGCCGGGCACTGCCCGGTTATAACATATAATCCACCGCTTTTCAAGTGGATGCATGGTACTTATATCTGCGGATATTGCCGGAATGCAAAAAGAGGCAGCGTCCCAAAGCGGAACGCTGCATTTGTGTTCACATGAACAGGCTTGCGATATGGTATACAATGCAGGAGAGGATCAGCGCATTACAGATGTAGAACAGCGCGACCTTGGCTGTCCATTTCAGCGAGTGGGATTCCTTGTAGGTTGTGGAGAGCGCCATGAGGCAGGGGATATTGAAGGTCGTTGCAAACATAAATGCAAGAGCCTCCGCCGGCTGGATCACCTGCGTCATCGCACTGCCGAGCATCGCGGTATCTGCCTTGGCGGTCTTTGCGAAGAAGGCAGCCTCCATCAGCGAATTGCTGCCCATAAAGACCGCATTCAGCGTGCCGAGCACAGCCTCTTTTGCGAATGCGCCGCTGACGAATGCCATGAAGGTCTGCCAGCCCATGCCGAAGAAGCGCGTGACCGGCTCGATGAACGTACCGACGCGGTAGAGCAGGCTGTGATCGACATCGCCGTCTTTGCTGAACGACAGCACATAGAACAGGATCGAAACCAGCGTAACCGTACCGAGCGCACGCCTGAAGATATCCCATGCCTTGAAGAATGCTTCCTTGATGATATGCTTCCAGTGTGCCTTGTGATAGGGCGGCAGCTCCATGATCATGCCGCTTCTGGTCTCCTTCGGCGCGAGTTTTTTGCTGAATACCTTTGATACGACAATCATCGTAATGACCACATACAGCAGAATGCCGACGCATACGAGCATCGTCTGCCACCATGTAAAGAACATGCCCGAAATGACGGGAATGATCGACCAGATCGACGCACAGGGGATTGCCCAGACAATCGACATTGCAAGCATGCGCTGTCCCCAGTTGTCCATGACTCTGGTACCGCAGGCGCCGCCGATCGTGCAGCCGAAGCCCATCAGCATCGGGCAGATGGCTTTGCCCTGTAAGCCGAGCTTGGAAAGCAGCCCGTCAAACTGATATGCGGCGCGGGCGAGGAAACCGATCTCCTCCAGAAATCCGAATACAATATTGACGCCGAATACAAAGCTCGACATCGAAATGACGAAGAACAGCACATTCGGCAGCATGGTACTGAATACCGATGTGAGCCACGGATGCACATTCCAGCCGGTCAGCAGCTTGTCAACCGGATCATGCAGCACCTGCGGAATCATCTGTCCGAGGCTCATAAACGGCGACATGATCAGCATTGCGACCAGAAATGCAAGCAGTACCACGCCGATGCAGATGATTTTTCCGAGAACCGGTCTTGTCATCAGCCGGTCGAATTTCGACATTTTGTAGACGCCTGTCTCTGTCTGCGTGACACCGGACAGCAGCGCATCCACCCATTCAAATTTCGCCTGACTGTCCGCCTTGATATTGTGATGCGATTCCGGCGGTGTGACCGTCAGCTTGTGCGGCGTTTTCAGCTCCGCGGCGACCAGCTTTTTCAGCTTGTCATAGTCCTTTGTATCAGTCGCATTGAACGGCAGAACAGGAATCCCGAGCTTTTTCGCAAGTGCCTCCGCGTTGATCTTCTTGCCCATATTCTGTGCGACGTCCATCATATTGAGCACAAGAACCGCAGGCTGACCGAGCGCTGCAAATTCTGCGAGCATGAACATACTGCGTTCGAGCTGCGAGGCATCGACCAGCACAACGGTCAGGTCGCTCTGTCCCGATTTGATAAAGTCCGTGGTGATGATCTCCTCATCGGAATTACCGGAAAGACCGTAGCTGCCCGGCAGGTCGGTGACAGCATATTTCGTCCCGTTATAGGTATAGCTGCCCTCATTTTTCTCGACGGTCTTGCCTGCCCAGTTTCCGACATGCTGCCGCGAACCGGTGAGGTTGTTGTAGATTGTGGATTTGCCGGAATTCGGCTGTCCGAGAAGTGCGATCCGGTTGCTCATTGCAGCTCCACCTCGATTCTCTCCGCATCTGCGCGGTTCAGCGAGATCAGCGTTTCGCGCAGATAGATCAGCAGCGGCATATTTTTGTCATTGCGCACCGTCTGAAAGCGTGTGCCCTCCGTGATGCCGATTGCAGTGATCCGGTTCATAAAATGATCGTCACCGCCAAGCGTTTTGATCCGCCCCTGCGTATCCGCAGTTGTTTCCGTGAGCTTCATATACTTCCTCCTTCATCTATTCCGCAGACTGATGTCTGACAGTTGCATCCGGTTAGCTTTACCTAACTGCATAACAAAGAGAAATCGGCATTGCGCCGATATCTTTTTTTGATTTCTGATCCCTGACGGATTTATTCCATGCCGCAGAGCCATTTCCAGCCCTTTGCAAAGAAGGTGTTGATGGTCTCCGCGTAATGCATGGCTTCTTCGCGCGTGAATTGATGCCGGATCGGCTGAAGGACAGCTTCGACATTTGCAGAGACCAGCAGATGAAATTCTCTCCGGTCAAATTCCGGCACATGGTCGCCGTGTCTGCGCAGTGCCTCGATATATCTGAGCGAGCTTTCCTCTTCCATTTCCGCGAGCTTGTGCGCATAGTTCTCATAGCGAGTTCCCTGCGAGCAGCAGACAAGCAGCCGGAACGCATCCAGATGATCATAGATAAACTGCATTGTGTAAAGCGCATCGTCATTGAGAAAAGCCGCTGCCGCGCCGATCTGTTCGATCGCGTCATGCTCCTCTTTTTCCTTCTGACGGTAGAGTGTGTAGAATTCGTCCAGCATCGGCTGAACCAGATATGCGAACATTTCCTCTTTGTTCGGGAAGTGCTTGTAGAGTCCGGAAGCGGTGATCCCTGCATTTGCAGCGATCCGGCGCATTGAGGCGTTCTCAAATCCGCAGCTCAGGAATTCTTCTTTTGCCGCTGCAATGATTCGTTCGTGACTTTGTGCTTTGTTTCGTGGCATGATGATTTCTCCTGTAGGTGAACGGCGTTCTCTGAAATAAGAATACACTGTTCTCTTACATTTGTCAAGCAAATCAGCAGAAGTCTGTGATTTTGCACAACGGCAGAAAAAGCAAGGCGAAAAAATGTATCGGATATCATATTCCGGTTTCCGCGGCGGCGGGGTGATGCAGTGCCGGCGGATCTGCACGCTGCGCCGCAAAAATCATTTGCCGGAGGGCGATTTTTCGCTTGACCGCAGAGAAAAAGTATGCTATAATAGGGAAGAGCAGAAAAAACTGCATCTGATATTACGAACAGGAAAGGACATAATGCCATGAATAAAGCTGTGATTCTCGCCGGCGGACAGGGCAAGCGCATGAAGGCGCCGATCCCGAAGCCGATGTTCAAGGTACTGGGAGAGCCGATGCTGGAATGGGTACTCGGCGCATGCGAAAAAGCAGGACTTGATAAAATCTGCGTCGTGACGGGCTATGAGGCGGAACAGATCAACGCTTATCTCGGCGACCGCTGCGAAACCGCATTTCAGGCGGAGCGCAAAGGCACCGGACATGCCGTCATGCAGACGCTGCCCTTTTTGAATGCCGATACGGACGGCAATACACTCGTTCTCTGCGGCGATGCACCGTTCATTGACAGCGATACGATCAAGAAATCCCTCGAGCGCCATATCGAGGAGCATAATGCCGTCACGGTGATTACGGCACAGGTTCCGGATCCGACCGGCTACGGCAGAATTCTCCGTACCGATTCCGGTATCGCCGGTATCGTCGAGGATAAGGACGCGACGGATGAGCAGAAGCGCATTGACGAGATCAATTCCGGCTGCTACTGGTTCCGCACGCTCGATCTGATCGACATGCTCGGACAGATCACGGATCAGAATGCGCAGCATGAATACTATCTGACGGATACCGTGGCGATTGCACTGGAAAGCGGCAGAAGAGCCGGTGCATTCTGCTCGAAGAATCCGGATGTCGTGCTGGGCGCGAACGACCGGAAGGGACTGCTCGCTTTGAATACGGCGGCACGCATGACCGTTCTGAATCAGCATATGGCAAACGGTGTCGGCTTCACCTGCACCGACGGCATCATCATTGAGCGCAGCGTCAAGATCGGCGCCGGTACGGAGATCCTGCCGGGAACGATCCTGCGCGGCAAGACTGAGATCGGCGAAAACTGCGTGATCGGACCGAACTGCGTCGTGGAGGACTGCATCGTCGGGGACAATGTCACGCTGAATACGATGCAGGCATATCAGTCGCGTATTGATTCGGGCGTCAAGATCGGTCCGTATGTGCATATCCGTCCGGACAGCCATATCTGCTCCGGCGCGCTGATCGGTGACTTTGTTGAGATCAAGAATACCGATATCGGTCCGGATACTTTGATCGCCCACCTTGCATATCTCGGCGACAGCGATATCGGCAAATCGGTCAATATCGGCTGCGGCTGCGTGACCGTCAATTTCGACGGCATCAAGAAGTCGCGCTGTGAGATCGGTGATTATGCATTTGTCGGCTGCAACAACAATCTGATTGCGCCGGTGAGCCTCGGCAAATACAGCTACACCGCAGCCGGTGCGACGATCACGACCGATGTGCCGGATTATGCGCTTGCGATCGACCGCGGCACGCTGCACATCAAGGAGGGCTATACGCTCCGCAAATTCGCGCAGAAAAAGGACGAAGAAAAGGAATAATCCGCATGTACTGCACGGATCTGATCCGCTGCATACAGATACAGCATCCAAGTCTGACATCTATGGAAAGGAAGTAAAATCATGAAAAAGAACAAGCTCTTTCGGAATACCGCAATCATCCTGAGCGCAATGCTGCTCTGCGGCACGCTGACTGCCTGCGGAGGCGGTGACGACAGTACGGCAGATGCACCTGCATCGCAGGGAAGCAATCAGGGTTCCTCGGAATCTTCTGAGAAGCCGGCATCCGGAAAGAAATCGGACGGCGGCGCCTCGTTTGATGAAGGCACCGGCGTACTGACGCTTTCGGGCGCGGTCACAAAAGAGGATCTCTCCCCTTATGAGAATAAAGATGAAGTGACGGCGGTCATTGCGCAGGAGGGAACTGTCCTGCCGGAGGACTGCACCAAGCTGTTTGAGGATATCTACGCGCCGTCCATTGATTTGACCAAGGCGGACGCTTCTGCGGTGACGAATATGTCATATATGTTCTGGGGCAGCGAAGCGAAGCAGATCCTGCTCGGCAGCATGGATACCTCGCATGTCACGACCATGGTCGGTATGTTCAATAACTGCCGGAAGCTCGAAACGCTTGATCTGAGCGGTCTGAAAACGGACAGCGTAGAGGAGCTGACCTACATGTTTGCCGATTGCTGGGAACTGAAGTCGATCAATCTGAATGGCTTTGCATGCCCGAAAGTGACAAAGCTCTCCGGCATGTTTGATGAATGCGGCAAGCTGGAAACGCTTGATCTTTCCGGTATGGATGCGACAAACTTTGCCGATCTTTCTATGATGTTCGAGAACTGCGCCAGCCTGAAGGAGCTGGATCTCAGCGGCTGGCATACGGAGCATCTGTTCACCTTTTATTCGATGTTCAGCTATTGCGTTTCGCTTGAAAAGGTCAATCTCAGCGGCTTCAATACGGAAAAAGTCTATACGATTGATAAGATGTTCGATCACTGCGAGTCGCTCAAAGAGATCATTGTCTCCGACCAGTGGAAGCTCTACGATATGTCGAAGACGTATGAACCGTTTACGGGCTGTGTGAATCTTGTCGGCGGAAACGGCACGAAATATGACGAAGCCAATAACTCCGCAGAATATGCGCGGATCGACACACCGGATACGCCCGGTTATCTGACCGCCGCAGGCTAAGTGGTATCTCTGATGGATTTAGAATGGGGACTCCTCGCTTCCTCGCCGGGAATATTATCTCCAGACCGCATGTTTATATGTGAATAAAAGAAAGCCGCTCCAATTTATTTCATTGGAACGGCTTTGTTTTTATCCGTATATAAAATTGGGATTCCAAAGGGATCATCCCTTTGGAAGGAGTTTGAGGGCAAAGCACTCATTCCTGATCCGTCGGAGAGACCTTAGATATCACGCCGGATTGCAGCGGCATCCATTGAGCGGACACGCTTTGTCAGCAGGCGCGAGAGCGGCAGATAGAGCAGCCAGACGATCACCGCAGCGGCGAGCGTCAGCAGCGCGCAGGGCATGAGAATCCTGCCCCAGAACAGCTCCCTGCCCTCGGTGCGGAAGATCCCGACCGTCACCAGATAGCGCAGGCTGCACTGCAAAAAGACTGCCGCAGCCGTCAGGATAAAATAGTGCAGGAAGGTACGCCGCAGAATCTGCTCAAAGAGGAGGCAGACTGCCGTGCAGACGATTACCATATAGATCGCATTCGCACCCAGCACACTGCCGCATGCAAGGTCGATGCCGAAGCCTGCGATCACACCGGCACCCATGCAGAAATACAGATCCTCGTTCATGCAGATGCAGAGCGCAGCCGGAATCACCCAGAGCGGCTGCAAACCGCCGCCGAGCATCGGGAGGACACAGAGGATGAGCAGCAGCAGACTCAGCACTTTGCGGATGAGATTGCGCCGCCTTGTGCGCTGCTCGGAGCTTGTCCGGCGCTGACGCAGCGGCTTTTGCTTAGCCTTCGCCAAAGGTCTCACCCTTTCCTTCAAAGTCGAGCAGGACCGTGACCGATTCCAGCGCAGAAAAATCTACGGACGGCGCAAGGATCGCATAGCGTGCCAGACCGCTTTCCTCAAGTCCGGTCTCGGTGATGCTGCCGACCTGCAAGCCGTAGGGGAATAAGCCGGTTGTACCGGCGGTGATGATGAGATCGCCCTCTTTCGCGGTGCTGTGCTCATCAATATACATCATTTTTGCACGGTCATTGACCGCATAGCGCAGATCGCCCTCGACAATGCCGCTGTCACCGGTTTGCAGGATCACAGCGCCGATCGAAAGCTCCGGCGAGAGCATGGTCGTGACGGTTGCATAGTGGGCGCTCAGCTCCGTGACGACACCGATCAGTCCCTCCGAGCAGATCACGGGCGCATCGAGCGTGATGCCGTCGTCCTCGCCCTGATCAATGAGGAAGCTGTGCGTCAGATCATTTGCGACGGGCATCAGCACCTTGCAGGGCTCAGAGAGCTTGAAATCGCGGTGCTTCTGCTTGATGCCGAGCTGATCGCGGAGCGCCTCCAGCTCCTCCATCGCATCATCATAGCCGATGAGCTGCTCGTTCAGCGCGGAGATTTCCTTGCGCAGACGGGCATTTTCATCGCGGTATGCCTTGGATTCAAAATAGGTATCGAGCTTCTCGTTGACCTCTCCGGAGATCGCAGAGGATGCCTTTCGCGCCGGTGCGCTGATGCTCTGCATCATCCGCGTGAGATAATCGGTATGCGCGCCGGATTTCAGCGAGTAGAGCAGGATGCCGGTCAGCAGCGCAAGAATACACAGCATGACGCGGAATTTTGCGCTGCGGAAAAATGCATTGAGATTCATGTTTTGCTGCTCCTTTTAAGCGGTTCTCTTTTTTTAATCTGTCAGAATCCGCGGTTATTTCTCAAAATCAAGCTGGACATTCGGATGTGCTTTGCGGAGATGATCCTTGAGCGCCTGAAAGGACTCGACGCTGATATCATGCTCCATTTTGCACGCATCCTCGACGGCAGTTTCCGGCGAGACACCGAGATCCATCAGCCAGTGGGAGAGTACCAGATGCCGCTCATAGATCCGCTCGGCGACCTCTTTGCCGCTGTCCGTCAGGGTGATGTTGCCGTCGTCAGCGATATTGATAAAGCCGCCGTCACGCAGGATGCCCATTGCACGGCTGACGCTCGGCTTCGAGACATCCATCTCATGTGCAATATCGACCGCACGCACGAAGTTCTCGTGCAGATGCAGCATCAGAATTGTTTCCAGATAGTTTTCGCCGGATTCATATAGCTTTGCCATAATGTTACTCCTTTTCTTGGACAGGGATGACTTTGCAGACTGTCAGGCGGCTGCCGGAGACGTGAAACCGGATGTCCATGCCGGCATAGGAAACGCCGTACTGCCGCTCCGGATCATCCGAATAGCCCGGACGCGGATCGAGCGACAGAACGTCGATTGCAGCCTGCTGTTTCTCCGCAGGCAGAAGTGCGAGCAGCTCCGCCGGAAAATCGACCTCGAGCAGATGCTGCCGTGTCTGGGCGGTATAGCCCTCGGCGGCATCGGGCTTGCAGTCTGCGAGCGGAATATAGGGTTTGATATCGTAGATCGGGGTGCCGTCCAGCAGGTCAATTCCGGAGACAATGAGCCGGACGGGCTGTGCGGCGGCATCGACCTGTTCCAGTCTGACGCAGGAAAGCCCCAGCGGATTCGGCCGGTACGGCGCGCGTGTTGCAAAAACGCCGATCCGGGTATTTCCGCCGAGGCGCGGCGGCCGCACCGTCGCGGACCAGCCTTTTCCGTTCTGCTTCTGTGCGGCATGAAAGCCCCAGATGAGCCAGAGATGCGAAAATTTTTCCAGTCCTCTGACCGCATCCGGATGGCTGTATGCCGGACGGAAAATGATCTCACCGCGCAGCTCGGGAACCAGTCCGCTCTGACGCGGAAGACCGAATTTTTCACGGAAATCCGTCCGGATCTCAGCGATCGGTTCGATTTGCAGGCTGCCGGAATCAGTCATACATGATATCGCTCTTTGCGTAGTAGGCGTTGAGCTTGTCGCTTGTGGATGTGATAAAGACGATTACAAAGCTGAGGACAATCGCAAGCACATAGCCGACGCAGACAGCGATGCCGCCCGGTGCATTCTTCTTCTCAGAGAGCAGCAGGACACTTCCGGGGATAATCAGCAGGATCGCATTGAGCGCGAACAGGAAGTTCACCATGCCCTTGACCTTTTTTACACGCAGCACGACCGTGATCGCAAGAATAATCAGGATCACGCCGAGCAGCAGATAGCATTTATCAAAGAACTTGAAAAGACCGACGACATTATCCGGATCCGGATAGGCACCGGCAGCAAACATGATTGTCAGTGCGCCTGCAATGACGCCCATGACCGTCAGGAAAATCGAAGTTGTGAAGCCCTTTGCAGCAAGCTCCTCCTGCTGCTGAAGACGGAGCAGCGCCATTTCCTCACGGGCGCGCTTCTGCTGTTCAGCGGTCTGTGCAGGAACCTCCTTGAGGCTGTCGCTTGCACGCTTTGCCGCGGACATCTTAGCCGCCTCGAGATCCTCCTGATTGAAGACGACCTTGCGCTCCGGCTCCGGAGCAGGCTCCTCGAGCAGTGCGCTTGCATCGACCTGCGGCAGTGCTTCATGCTGCGGCTTGCGCTCCGGCTGGGAATAATCCTCCGGTTCCGCGAGCATCGCGGCAGCGGCTGCCTTCTGTGCCTCAGCCTGTGCAGCCATTGCTGCTTCCATCGCCTGTGTGCGCTGACGCTCGATGAACTCGGCTTTCAGCTCGGCGATCTCCTCATCTGTATAGGGCGGCTGACCTTTTGCGGCACGCTGCTGCTGTAAAATTGCGATCTGATCATCGCTCAATTCCTGATACTGTACCTTCGGCTGTGCCGCCTTGCGCGGATCCTCATAGCCCATATCTCCGAGAAGCTGGGCTTCCAAACTCTTTTGATCATCCATTTCCGCCGGACTCCTTTTTCCATGATCTTTTTTATCTGCGGCAGGATATACAGCCGCATAATACTATTATACCAGAAACATGCAAAAAAAGCAAGAGGGAAAAAGAGAATTAGAAATGAGAAATGAGAAATGAGAAATTGTATTGTTCGCGCTGTATGCCGATTCATTCAAATCCTGAAGCGCATATAATACTTTACGATTATTCGTATTCTGTGCTATAATGGAGAAGAATATATAAATCGTCCGCGTCAGCGGACACCTTCATTTCTCATTTCAAATTTCTAATTTCTAATTTTTCCGTTACGCAGCCCGAACGGAAACCGTCAGATAAGGTGAAGGGGCAAGAAGCTCCGGAAAGGAGGGATCAGGATATGGTTGCAGAAAAGGATCTTCTGCTGATGTTCGCAAACCGCGATGAGCAGGCGATCGCACTGTGTGAGCAGAAATTCGGCAAGCTCTGCCGCACGGTTGCATTCCGCATTCTCGGGGACAGACAGGACGCGGAGGAATGTGCAAATGATGTCCTCTTGAAGCTCTGGGATTCGATTCCGCCGGCACAGCCGCGTTCCCTGACAGCGTTTGTCTCCGGCATCACGCGCAATCTCGCGCTGGACAGGCTCTCTGCAAAGCGTGCAGAAAAACGCGGCGGCGGTCAGACGACAGAAACGCTTGAGGAGCTTGCACCTTATCTGGCATCCGACGAAAATCCGGAAGATCAGGTCAACGAAATCGCATTGCAGGACGCTGTGACGCGGTTTCTGCGCTCGGTCTCAAAGGATTCGCGCATGATATTTCTAGCGCGCTACTACGCCATGCAGACGCCGCAGGAAATCGCGGATGCACACGGCGCAACCGTCGGAAAAATCAAAATGAACCTGAAACGTACACGGGAAAAGCTCCGTGTATTTCTCAAGGAGGAGGGGTTGATATGAAAGATCAGGATTTGATGCGCGCACTTGGAAATCTGCCGCAGGATATGCTCGATGAATTTGCAGAGTGGAACGAGAACGGCACGCCGCTCTCCGGTGCGGAAAGCACTGCGGAGATCACACGCGCGAATGATGCGATTTCCGCGAAGAAGCGTGATATTTCTGTTACAAGATCGCGCCCGTGGAAAATCGGTATCTGTGCGGCAATGGCGGCTTGCCTTGTCATGGCGGTGTCGGTCGGCAGAGAGGCGATCAGCAGAAGCAAGGATTCGATGTCCGTCGGATATTCGGCAGGGGATTCTGTCGAAACCGAGGTGCTGACAGAGCTTTCACATGACAATTATGATGAGATCAAAATGAACGGCATGAATACCGCGACAAAACGGAATCATGCAGATGCACCGTACAGTCTTTCTGCGCAGATCATCCGCACGCCGGAGCAGGCACAGCCGGTGATTGACTTTCTGACACCGGAGGATCCGGCGGACAATTCCGCGGAGCTTCTGCTTGCAATGCTGGATGCGGATGCGCTCGCAGAGCAGGATGTGATCTTCTTCGGGATACCAGAGGATCAGTTTGCAGGAGATGCTTCCGGTGCCGCGGTCGCATTCCGCTGTGTTGAGATTACGCGGGACGGAAAGCTGACGCTGGATGCGGTTTGTATGCAGCATATTTCGCCGGAGCCGTCAGACCGCGCAAAGGAGTATATCAACTATTACGGCATTGCGGTTGAAAAGAATGTTCTGCCGGATCTGACCGATTTTGCGCTGCGCCTGACGAAATTCCGCGCAGAGAATATGCCGGTGGATGTGAAGATGGAAAAGGACGGCTGGCGGCTTGAGAAATACCGCGAATATCAGGAGCGCCAGCAGTGGCAGTACGAGCGTAACCGCAGAAACGACAACGAGGCGCTAC
>JAGKVC010000243.1 GCA_021152595.1 Clostridia bacterium | reverse complement strand
ACGGCGGCGTCGGCGGCTACCTCAAAGGCTTTGCCGATCCGATCCCCGTCATGCTCCCGATCAACATTCTGAGCGAGGTCGCAACGCCGACCGCAATGGCGCTCCGTCATTTCGGCAATATCGCAGGCGGCTCGATCATCATGGGACTGGTGTACTACGGACTTGCGAGCCTCAGTCACATGATTCATTTGCAGGTGCCTGTGCTGGCGGTCGGTATTCCGGCGGTGCTGTCCCTGTATTTTGATCTGTTTTCCGATTTCATGCAGGCGTTCATCTTTATCATGCTGACAATGGTCTTTATCAGCAACGCAGGTCCCGCGGAGGATGAACAGACCGCATAACAACAATTTTCAAAGGTTATTTTATCAAGGAGGATTTTACTTATGGACATGGGTGAAGCAATTATTCTGGCAGGCTCTGCGATCGGCGCAGGTCTCGCAATGATCGCAGGTATCGGACCTGGTATCGGTGAAGGATACGCGGTCGGTAAGGCATGTGAAGCCATCGCAAGACAGCCGGAGGCATCCGGCGCGGTCACAAGAACGATGTTCGTCGGCTGTGCTGTTGCGGAGTCTACCGGTATTTACGGTCTGATTATCGCACTGCTGCTGATCTTCCTCAAGCCGTTCACCTGATCGGCACAGCAGCAAATACGATAAGAGAGGCTGATATTACATGAAGCTCGGATTTTTATCCATTGATCTCGGCACCATTCTCTTTACGCTGTGCAATACGCTGATTCTGTTTCTCGGGCTGAAGCATTTTCTCTTTAAGCCTGTGCAGAAGATCCTGTCCGAGCGGCAGGCAGCGGTCGATCAGACCTTGCAGGATGCGGAGGATGCACGCTCCAGAGCGGAGGCGGCGGAAACGGCGTATACCGAAAAGCTCGCAAACGCAAAGGAGGAATCCGCTGCGATGCTCCGCAATGCGAAAAGAAAGGCGCAGCAGCGTTCGGATGAAATTGTCGCACAGGCAAAGGCTGAGGCGGCAGGCATCATGCAGCAGAACCGCGACGAGCTCGAACGCGAGCGCCGCAGAGCAGAGAGTGCCCTGCGCAGCGAGGTTTCCGGTCTTGCCGTGATGGTCGCAGAGAAGGTTGTCGAGCGTGAGATCAATCAGGAGGATCACGCAAGACTGATTGATGAATTTATTGATTCGGTGGGTGATGTGCAGTGAGTTCGGAGGTTTCTTCGGTTTATGCAAACGCGCTGTTCTCGCTTGCGAAGGATATGGGCGATGCGGCATTGCAGGAAACCCGTTCCGATCTGCGGCAGTGTGCCGTGCTGTTCTCCCTGAATCCCGATCTGACAAGACTGCTCTCGCTCCCGACGCTTTCAGTCTCGGAGCGGCTGGAGATTGCGAAAAAAATCTTCGGCGATGACAGCCTTGCAAGCCGTCTGATCTTCCTGCTGATCGACCACGGCAGAGTGCCGTATCTCGGCGAGATCGCAGATGATTTCGATGCGCGGATGCTGGATTATCAGGAGACAACGGATGTCACCGTGACAACGGCGGTCGCACTGAGTCCGGAACAGAAGGAGCGCCTGCGCGAAGCACTTGCGAAAAAGCTGCATCGGACGATCCGCATTACGGAGCATATCGACCGCAGCATTCTTGGCGGTGTGGTCGTGCAGTACGGCGATACCCGAATTGATAACAGCGTGAAATATCGTTTGGATGCACTCAGGGAACAGCTTTCCTGACCGCGTCCGTTATAAGAAGGTGCAACATGAATTTAAGACCAGATGAAATTACCGCTATCATCAGCGTCAAGCGCACCAAGCAGATCGTCTCGGTGCCGGTCGGCGAGGAGCTGCTCGGCAGAGTTGTCAATGCGCTCGGTGAGCCGATTGACGGCAAGGGCCCGATCCTGACGGAAAAAACAATGCCGATCGAGAAGATCGCGCCGGGCATCATCACGAGAAAATCCGTGCATGAGCCGCTGCAAACGGGCATCAAGGCGATTGACTCGATGATCCCGATCGGCAGAGGTCAGCGTGAGCTGATCATCGGCGACCGTCAGACCGGCAAAACGACAATCGCCCTCGATACCATTATGAATCAGAAGGGCAAGAACGTCATTTGTATCTATGTTGCGATCGGACAGAAGCGTTCGACCGTCGCAAATGTCGTGGAGACGCTGACAAAGGCGGAGGCAATGCCATATACGATCGTTGTATCGGCAACGGCATCCGAGCTGGCGCCTTTGCAGTACATCGCGCCGTATTCCGGCTGCACAATGGGTGAATATTTCACCGATCAGGGCAAGGATGTTCTGATTGTATATGATGATCTTTCCAAGCACGCGGTCGCGTACAGAACGCTCTCGCTGCTGCTGAAGCGTCCGCCGGGACGTGAAGCTTTCCCGGGCGATGTCTTTTATCTGCATTCCCGTCTGCTGGAGCGCGCATGCTGCCTCAATGAGAATTACGGCGGCGGCTCGCTGACAGCGCTCCCGATCATCGAGACGCAGGCAGGCGACGTTTCCGCATATATCCCGACGAATGTCATTTCGATCACCGACGGACAGATCTTCCTTGAAACGGATCTGTTCAATGCCGGTATCCGTCCGGCAGTCAATCCGGGCATCTCGGTTTCCCGTGTCGGCTCGGCAGCACAGATTCCTGCGATGAAGAAGGTTTCCGGCTCTCTGAAGCTGACCTATTCGCAGTACCGTGAATTGCAGGCATTCTCGCAGTTCGGCTCCGATCTGGACAGGGATACTAAGGAGCGTCTGGAAAAGGGCGAGCGCGTGGTCGAGGTGCTGAAGCAGGGCAAGAACAGTCCGCTTTCGGCAGCCGATCAGGTCGTGATTCTCTACGCAGTGACGAACAATCTGCTGCGCGATGTTCCGGTCAGCCGGATCGCGGAGTTTGAGGATGCACTGCTGCGGGAAGTCGATGAGACGCACAGCGAGATCATTGATTCGATTACTGAGACCGGCAACCTGAGCCCGGAGACCGCAAAGGAACTGAAAACGGTCATCACGGATTTTGTACAGCGCTTTATCTGACCGGAGGTGTAACGAATGGCAGCTTCCAATATGAAAGCGATCAAGCGCCGGATCAAATCTGTCGAAAGCACAATGCAGATCACCAAGGCGATGGAGCTGGTATCCTCCTCCAAGCTGCGCAAGGCAAAGGAGCGTTCCGAGCAGGCGGTCCCGTTCTTCAATCTTCTGTATCAGACCATGAGCGAGGTCGCATCGGAAGCGGTCGGCTTCCATTCGGTCTATACGGAGGAGCGCGAGGAGGGCGCAGTGCTGCTGATCATCATGGCAGGTGACAGAGGACTCGCAGGCGGCTTCAATCTCAATGTGTTCCGTCTCGCAGACAAGCGCATCCAAGAACTGCATACCAAAGGCAGAGAGGTCGTCATCATGACCGTCGGAAAGAAGGCGTCAGAGCATTATGCCAAGACGACCTCCCGCGTGCTGGGTACCTTTGATAATATCGGAGAGACCGTCACGACCTACACCGCCCTGCATATGGCAGATCATATCGTGCATCTGTTTCAGCAGGGACATTTAGCCGGTGTGGAGGTATTCTTCACGAATATGGTCTCGCCGCTCTCGCAGGAGGCGCGGCAGATGCAGGTCATTCCGGTGCCGAATCTCGAGCGCAATCCCGGTGTGCAGAGCCTTACGAATTACGAACCGAGCCCCGAAGCGGTGTTTGATTCGCTGATTCCGCAGTATCTCGCCGGTATTCTCTACTGCACGATCGTCGATACCTACGCATCTGAACAGGCGGCGCGCAGAATGGCAATGGAGAACGCAACCGACAACGCACAGGAAATGATCGACGATCTGTCCCTGAAATACAACCGTGCGCGGCAGGCATCTATTACGCAGGAGCTGACGGAGATTGTCTCCGGTGCAAGTGCGCAGAACTGAGCTGTCCGGCGTGCGGCAGGATCCAAATATACGAACAGAAAGTAGTGAGCTGATAGCATGGCAAACGAAGAACTCAAGCGCGGCGGCACCGGCAAGATTGTCCAGATCATCGGTGCAGTCGTGGACGTGCGGTTCAAAAAGCATGAGCTTCCCCGGCTGCTGAACGCAATCGAATGCGACAACAACGGTCAGAGACTTGTGCTGGAGGTCGCACAGCATATCGGTGATGATATCGTTCGCTGCATCGCAATGAGCAGCACGGACGGTCTCGTCCGCGGACTGGATGCTGTCGATACCGGCAGCCCGATCCGTGTGCCGGTCGGCAGAGAGACGCTCGGCAGAGTGTTCAATCTGCTCGGCGATCCGGTAGACGAGCAGCCTGCGCCCGAAACTGCGGAGCGCTGGCCGATCCACCGCGATGCGCCTTCCTATGAGGAGCAGGCAACAAGCAGCGAGGTGCTGGAAACCGGCATCAAGGTTATCGACCTGATCGCGCCGTACTTGAAGGGCGGCAAGATCGGTCTGTTCGGCGGCGCAGGCGTCGGAAAGACCGTTCTGATTCAGGAGCTGATTAACAATGTTGCGAATCAGCACGGCGGCATCTCGGTTTTCACGGGTGTCGGCGAGCGTACCCGTGAGGGCAACGACCTTTATCACGAAATGAAGGACAGCGGCGTTCTCGAAAAGACCTGCCTTGTGTACGGTCAGATGAACGAGCCGCCCGGAGCAAGAATGCGCGTGGCGCTTTCCGGTCTGACGATGGCGGAGTATTTCCGCGATACCGAGGGACAGGATGTGCTGCTGTTCATTGACAATATTTTCCGTTTCACGCAGGCAGGCTCGGAGGTTTCGGCACTGCTCGGACGTATGCCGTCCGCCGTCGGATATCAGCCGACGCTCGCAACGGAAATGGGCGCATTGCAGGAGCGGATCACTTCGACCGGCAAGGGCTCGATCACATCCGTTCAGGCGGTTTATGTCCCTGCGGACGACTTGACGGATCCGGCACCTGCTACGACCTTTGCGCATCTGGACGCGACGACCGTTCTGTCCCGTCAGATCGCATCGCTCGGTATTTATCCGGCAGTTGATCCGCTGGAATCCAGCTCGCGCATCCTTTCGCCGGAAATCGTCGGCGAGGAGCATTACCGTGTTGCGCGTCAGGTGCAGACGATCCTTCAGCGTTATACCGAGCTTCAGGATATCATTGCGATCATGGGTATGGATG
>JAGKVC010000070.1 GCA_021152595.1 Clostridia bacterium | reverse complement strand
CCCCAGCGGGGTATGGGGCAGCGCCCCATTCAAAATCATCGCGCAGCGATACCTTGTTACGCGTTCTTCTCCGGCACATCGGCGGCGAAGCGCTTGCGGAAGGCATCTTCATCGGCGGCAAAGAGTCTGTCTGCGATCTCATCCGCCATTGCGATTGTCATGCGTTCATAATTGCACTGCAGCGGCGAGACATTGTTCTCATTGCCGGTTTCGAGGCGGTTCATGCAGCCGCAGGAATTGGTGCAGCGTGTCCGGAGCGCACATTCCTTACAGGATTCCGGCGTCGCGGCGCGCATGGCGAGCTGCTGCTGCCGTTCACGGTCAATGCCGCGGAAGACATCGCCGAGCTTATAATCCTGATCGCCGATGAACTGCGTACATGCATAGAGACTGCCGTCCGGTGCAACGGGCATCTGCCGGAAGCCGAGGTGACAGCGCTCCGAGGGATTGAAGCCGCGGATAAAATCGCGGATCTTGCTGTCAAACGGCGAGAAGAAAAACGGCTTTCCACGCAGGAATTCCGCCTCATAGAATTCCCCGATCTCCTGCATCTGCGCTTTGAGCAGCTCAAGATCCGCATCCGTCCAGTGAACCCGTTTTCCGTAGGCGATCGTTGACGTAATGCGATGGAAACCGAGCGCGCGCAGATACTTCACCGATTCCGCATACTGCGGCAGAGCCTGCGGCGCAATCGTCATCATCGCATAGGAATCCGGCATGGATTTCAGCAGCATTTTCGCCTTTTCCTCGACCGTCGAGAAGCTGCCGCTGCCGTCCTTGAAGCGGCGGCATGCATCCTGCGCAATGCCCTCGAAGGAGAGCCCGATTCCCATTCTGACGGCATGCGCATTTTCAAGGAAACGCTCGGTCAGCAGCGTGCCGTTCGTGGTCATTTTATAGAGCGCAGGCTTACCTGTCTCAATGGTTTTCAGCATACATCGCCGGATTGCGCGGTAGATCAGTCCGGATTCGAGCAGCGGCTCTCCGCCGAAGAAGCAGAGACCAGCAGTCTTGCCCGTGGAGAATGCGAGATCCACCGCCGCATCCACAACGGCTTCCGTCATGCGGACTTCCTTTTTCTCGTGGACACAGTAAGCGCAGTCCATATTACAGTTTTCGGTCAGGTGCAAAGTCAGATTCATGCAATCACGTCCTTATAGATTTGTTCCGCGTCTTCGATCGGGTTATTCATATCTCTGCACATATCCACAAAGATCACGCGATGATAGCCCTCGTCATCCGCGGGGAGCTCCGTCACACAGCCCCAGCCAAAGGATTCGTCACACACTTCCTGCATCATCTCGTGCATGTTTTTTCCGTTCTCTGACGCTGTGCCGTCATAGAAAGCGATTCGGATGCCTCTGTCCTTATGCTTGAGTACGGAGGTAAACCGGATGCCGTTGAAGTCGAATTCGGTCTCATCGCGCGTCATGATAAATCCCTTGGCGGCAAAGCCGGTTTCATAGGAACCGAACACATCGCCGTAGAACCGGTTGATATCATCGACCGCCTGCTGATAATCGGGGATCCATGCGACATCGCCCTCCAGCATGACCGGTTCCTCGTCCGGCGCAGCCACAGTGCCGGGAACATCCGGATAGCGCTCCGTGATGCAGGGATCGGGAACCGCCTCGCCTTCGAGCATCGGCTCCGTCGAGGTCTCCGGCAGTTCGGTCTCATCCGGTGCCGTGGTGATATCGGTCGGCTCCGTCCAGTCCGGCGCGATTGTCTCCTCACCGGCAAGCTCCACAATATCCTCCGAGTCAATGGGGGCTGCCACGTCACCTGCGGTCTGTACGGGGCTGCATCCGGTCAGCAGTGCCGCAGAGGCAAGGATGCCGAGCGCAGCCGCATATCTGGGCAGCTTTGCTTTTTTGATCGGTTCGAGCTTCATGGTTCTTCGCCTCCTCCAGAACAGTACGCTGTGCGATTCTGAAAATCCGTATTGCCTGCGTCAGCAGGTTCAGCCGCATCCGGCTCCTGCTCAGAGATTGTCGTCTCAATATAGACTGCTTCTCCGCCGGCAATTTCCGGCTCACCGCAGCCTGTCAGCATCGGAACAGAGGACAGGACGGCAAGCAGTGCCGCATATTTCGGCAGCTTTGATTGCTTCACAGGTTCGAGCTTCATAATGCCGCATCTCCTTTCGCAGTCTCATAATCGTTCAGCGCAGGCATGGGAACAAGTCCCATATTCTGCGGATTATATTGATCCGGATTGCTTCGTTTCGTAGCCGCAGCGACAGTTTCGGTCACAGTTTCAGCATCGGTTACGGCGGTGGTTTCCGGCTCTGTACAGACCTCCATATCGCCTTCATATTGAAGCGCAGGCTCCTGAACGGCAGTAACAGACGGATCGGGCGCCGTACCGTCGAGCTGAACCTCTCTGCTGTCGCAAGCGGTCAGCATACCGACTGCCGCCGTCAGCGCAGCGAGTGCCGCCGCATATTTCGGCAGCTTCATATTCTTGACGGGCTCCTGTTTCATAAGACCGCCTCCCTTCATGAAAATTACGCCTCAAGGCGGAATTTTCCTTATCAGAAGGCGAATTTCAGCGGTCTGCACAAATCCGGATGCATTATTTTGTCCGATTTGCCAATAAGTCCATGACCTGCGGATGCTGCTTCTCATAGGATTCAAACTGCACGGCATGGATCCCGAGCGCATTTGCCGCTTTGATATTCTTCGGGCTGTCGTCGATAAAGAGGCACTCCTCCGCTTTGAGGTCATAGCGTTCGAGCAGCCGCAGATAGATTGCCGGATCGGGCTTGATGAGCTTTTCCTGCCACGAGAACACGCCGCCGTCCATATGCTTTGTGAATTCCAGCACATCCGGCCGCGCCTGCATGAGATAGGGGAAATAATTGGAGAGATAGAAGACGCGGTATCCCCGGGCTTTCAGCTCCTCCACCCAGCCGATTGCATAGGGCATCATCTTTGCGCAGTCGCCGAGCCGCCGCATCGCCTCACAGATCTGCGGTTCACAGTCCGGCGCATTTGCAATAAACAGCTTTATGACATCCTCCATCGGGAGAACATTGCGGTCAAGCTCATCCCAGGCCGCCGTCCCCCACATTGCATCCGAGACAATTTTCGCTGTTTCCGGATCGAACAGTCCGCAGAGGAATTCCTCCCAGTTGAATTCGATCATCACCCTGCCGATATCAAAAATCACATTCTTTATCATGATTACCTTCCTTTCAATTCATTGTATCACATCGCGCAGAAAAAAGCAACAAAAAACCGCGAATCCGATTCAACCGGATCCGCGGCTCAGTTCGTGAAAATAGGTATCGCTCCGCGATGATTGATAATGGGCTCTGCCCAAACCCGCCAAAGGGATAGTATCCCTTTGGAATCCCATTTTGATTCACAGATGAAAAGCGTGAATACCACAAGATGAGGTTCGGGGATATGATTTCTTCACAATCATCGCTGTGCTCGCAGAAAAAAGATACGATCGCTTACTCACCGAGCAGCATCTTCCGTGCATCGGTCTTGAGCTTTGCCTCGAGCGCCTCTGCCTCCGCCATGGTCTTGCAGGCGGTGGTGTAGTAGGCCTTGATCTTCGGCTCTGTACCGGAAGGACGAACGATCACGCTCGCATGCTCCGGCAGATAGAAGGAAACCACATCGGATTTCGGCAGATTGGTGGGCTTCGTTTCACCGGTCTTAGCATCGCTGACGGTACCGGCAAGATAATCCGCCGTACCGATCACCGGCAGACCGCCGATTTCCTTCGGTGCATTGGTGCGCAGGGATTTCATGATCTCCTGCATCTTGTGCATGCCGCTGACGCCCTCGAAAGCGAAGCTCTCCTGGCTGTGCTTGAACACGCCGTACTTCTTGTAGAGGTTCTCGCGCGCCTGCATCATGCTGATGCCCTTCGTGCGGTAGTATGCAGCCATTTCGACAATCAGCATCGAAGCGACAACCGCATCCTTATCGCGGACATAGGTACCTGCGAGATAGCCGTAGCTCTCCTCGAAGCCCCAGAGGTAACGCTCCTCCTCGCCCTTTTTCTCGAGCATGCCGATCTGCTCACCGATGAACTTGAAGCCGGTCAGCACATCAATGACCTGCACGCCGAAAGCCTTTGCGATCGGCTTGACAAGGTCTGTGGTAACGATTGTCTTGACAACGATCGGATTCTTCGGCATAGTACCGAGCTTTGTGCGCTCCTCACAGATATACTCAAAGAGCATCGCGCCGACCTCATTGCCGGAGAAGAGTGCATAGCCGCCGTTTCCGTCAGGAACCGCAATGCCGACTCTGTCGCAGTCCGGATCGGTTGCGAGCAGCAGGTCAGGCTTGACCTCGTCACAGAGGCGCAGACCGTATTCGAGCGCCTCGCGGATCTCCGGATTCGGGTAGGGGCATGTGGTGAAGTTGCCGTCCGGCAGCTCCTGCTCCTTGACGACGGTGACATCCTTGATGCCGATTCGCTTGAGGATCTCGCGCACCGGCTTGTTGCCGGTACCGTTGAGCGGCGTATAGACGATCTTCAGACCGCTCTCCGCACATACATCGGTATGGATGCCCTGTGCGAGCACATTTTTATAGAAGTCCTCAATGACATCCTGTCCGATATAGGAGACCATGCCGTTTTTGACAGCCTCGTCGAAATCGCAGGTCTTGACGTCATTGAACATATCGAGCGCATTGATCTTGCTGATGACGGTATTTGCGACATCGAGCGTGATCTGGCAGCCGTCGGCACCGTATGCCTTATATCCGTTATACTTTGCGGGATTGTGGCTTGCGGTGACCATGACACCGGCGGAGCATCCCAGCGCACGAACCGCAAAGGAGAGCATCGGCGTCGGCATGAGCTCGGCGTAGATATGCACCTTGATCCCGTTTGCAGCGAGAACGGCTGCGGCAGCCTTTGCGAAGGTATCGGATTTGATGCGGCTGTCATAGGAGATGGCGACGCTCGGTGCATCAAAGGACTCCTTGACATAATCGGCAAGGCCCTGTGTTGCACGGCGCACCGTATAGATATTCATTCTGTCGGTTCCGGCACCGAGCACACCGCGGAGACCGCCCGTACCGAATGCGAGATCCTGATAGAAGCGCTCGCGGATTGCGTCTGCATCGCCGCTGATCGCCTTCAGTTCGCTGACGAGGTCGGGATCCTCAGTTGCATGCTCGCACCAGAGCTGATAGAGAGCATTTTCTTTGGTCATATCGGGTTGCATGGTATCTTCATTCCTTTCCCTGCACGGTGCATCCTTGGCACCGCGATGCGCGATCAAATTTACACACACAATTATTATAGCATATTTTTCCGGATTTGCAAAGGGGCAGAATACCGAATTTTGAGAGTAAGATTCCGCTATTTTGGTATCATTCTGTCAATTATTAGCTTTCGGTAACCGCCGAGGAAGAAATCCGGCACAGAAAGCGGAAAAAAGGCAGCCGGATGGACACCCGACTGCCTTTGAATGAAGCATCAGCCTCTGTTGAAACGCTTGTTGAAGCGCTCGACGCGTCCGCCGGTATCGACCAGCTTCTGCTTACCCGTGAAGAACGGGTGGCACTTGGAGCAGATTTCAACCTTAATGTCCTTTTTGGTGGAAAGAACCTCGATCACATTGCCGCAGTGGCAGGTGATGGTGGTCTTTTCGCAGGTCGGATGGATGCCTTCTCTTGCCATGGTTTTCACCTCTTTCAAAGATTGATGAGTAAAATCTGACATAACAGCCCATCCGGATACTGTTCGGACAGTAGTGCTATGGATTAAACGCAAAATTTATTATATCACATTCCGGAGAAAAAAGCAAGTGACATTTTTGACAAATCGGGATAGAATTTCGGTGGGATTTTCACAAAAGCAGCAAGAATCGTTTTTTTTCGATTTTTCTAAAGTATATTCAGTGTTGATGTTCTGTATCCTTAGTCCGAATGTTAGATTTCATTGGGCGCGGGGCGCGAATGCGAGGGGAAGAACCAAAAGGAGAGGGAAGTCTTCGCAAGGCTCAGGTCTCCCCTCTCCCTAAGGTTCTCCCCCTCGCGCTCCCTCTTTCCTTACCCTCTCCTCTCTAATGGCGTAAGCCACTTGTTTAAGCATAAGCCTTTCGCAAAATAGGTACTGCTCTAAGACACAACCAAAGCCAAGCGAGAGCCTTACGCCCTAGGGGGAAGGGGATGAGGAAAGGGGAGCGCGAGAGGGAAACCCTAAGGAGAGAGGGGAATGCGAGCGCAGCGAGTTTCCTCTCTCTCCTTGGGGTGTCTCTCTCGCATTCGCGCCCCGCGCCCAACGAAAAAATCTAATTGACGAATGGATAAAGAATATTAAGCCATATTCCGCATACATCAAAGTAAAAAACCGCACAGGAAAGTCCCCTCTCCCGTGCGGTCATCATTCTTATTTGAAAGCGCCGATCTTGCGAAACTTCTCATATCTGTGATCGAGCAGCTCCTCAGTCGTCAGCGTACTGAGCTTCGCGATCTCATCGAGCAGAATCGACTTGAGCTCCGAGCAGACCTCACGATCGGTCTTGCCTGCCTCAGGAATGACCTTCTCCACAACATCAAAGCTCAGCAGATCATAGGAGGTCAGCCGCAGATGCGCCGCAGCCTCCGCTGCCTTCGAGGAATCCTTCCAGAGAATACTCGCGCAGCCCTCCGGCGAAATAACCGAATAAACCGCATTTTCCATCATGATCGCGGTATCACAGACGCCCAGTGCCAGTGCGCCGCCGCTGCCGCCCTCACCGACGACAACCGAGATCACAGGCGTTTTCAGCCCCATCATCTCATAGAGATTTTCAGCGATTGCGAGTCCCTGACCGCGCTTCTCCGCACCGATGCCGCAGTATGCGCCGGAGCTTCCGATAAAGCAGATCACAGGACGGTGAAATTTCTCCGCTTCCTTCATCAGGCGGAGCGCCTTGCGGTAGCCCTCCGGTTCGGGGCAGCCGAAATGACGCTTCATGCGGTCCTCGATCGTATCGCCGCGCTCCATTGCGATCACCGTC
Organism: Clostridia bacterium; assembly: GCA_021152595.1. GTDB lineage: Bacteria > Bacillota > Clostridia > Oscillospirales > Ruminococcaceae > Firm-04. Next base: position 8,954 of record JAGKVC010000070.1, on the reverse strand, counting down.
ACGGGAATATGATTGATATAACCGACGCCTGCGACAATCGCCGGATCGTCACCGTAGCGGCGGTCTCCGTGCAGCTCGACAAAATCATCGACCATATGCTCAATATAATAAGAACCCATCGGGCGCTTGCCGCTGCGCGCAGCCTGTACGCGCTCGTAAGCTGTTTTCGTGTCCGCCATGCGGATCCCCTGCCTTTCTTCGATTATGTTGTCTCGCGGATCACCCACGCAATAAATACGGCAAATGCAATCGCGGCAAGGATCAGAAGTCCCAGCCCTGCATAGCCGACCGCGCGCAGGATTTTCATATCCCTGCTTCTGCCGTCCTGAATCTGCGTGCGGATCTCCTTTGCCGGAATCGCATCCGGATTTACCGCATAGATCTCATTCAGCTCCGCACAGAGCTTTGCATGCTCCGGATACTGCATTGCAAAATACGCAGCATATTCCGCATCTGCGCTGATTTTCCGCTTCACAAGAAAATTGTTCAGCAGCCGCACCAGATATTTCGTCAGATGCCGGAACAGCAGTACAGCCGCCAGCGCAATCAGCACCTTTACAATGCTGCCGGCTTTTGACAGCCAGACGAATGCCGCACCGATCAGCACAACAGTCCCGACCAGTGAGAGGCATTCCAGCAGCATCGCCGCTGAACATTCGTGATATACCGTGTAGCCGTAAGCGCCCTGTCCTGCCGCATCGCCGAACCGCTGCTCCGCGCCGAGATGCGTTTTCCGGAACCGGAGCTGTTTTTCGTGCAGTCCTGCGGTATACCGCTCCGCGAAGCTCATGGCTGCTGTTATCTGGACTGATGCAGCTTCAGCAGCTTAGCGATCGTATAGGTCATGCGCGGACGCTCCTCGATCAGATCGACAAAGCCATGCTCAAGCTGAAATTCGGCACGCTGGAAGCCCTCCGGCAGCTTTTCGCCGGTGGTCTGCTCGACAACGCGCTGACCTGCAAAGCCGATCAGAGCTTTCGGCTCTGCGATGATGATATCGCCCTGCATCGCAAAGCTCGCGGTGATGCCGCCCGTAGTCGGATCGGTCAGCACAGCGATATAGAGCAGCCCAGCCTCGGAATGCCGCTTGACGGCACCGGAGACCTTCGCCATCTGCATGAGGGAGAAGATGCCCTCCTGCATTCTCGCGCCGCCGGAAGTGATAAATCCGACCACCGGCAGACCGAGCGCGGTTGCCTTTTCAAAGATTCTGGTGATTTTCTCGCCGACGACAGTACCCATGCTGCCCATCATGAATGCAGAATCCATGACAAAGAGCGCACAGTCCGTGCCGTCGATTTTCGCGGTGCCGCAGACAACGCCCTCCGAGAGACCGCTTGCCTTCTCCGCCTTTTCGAGCTTCTGCGCATAATCGGGGAAGTCGATCGGGTTCTTGGATTTCAGCTTCCTGTCGATCTCCTGAAATGTACCCTTATCGACCGTTGCATCGAGGCGCTCGACTGCACGCATCCGGAAGTACGCGCCGCACTCCGGGCAGATGCAGTGATTTTCGACATATTTCTCATAGGGGATTTCGGTGCCGCACTGCTTGCAGGTACGCGGCGGCTGCTCGACATTGCCCGTAATGGTATTGAGAATCGTTTTCAGCGTACTCATGCCTTTGTCTCCTCCTGCGGCTTGATGACGAACGAGAACTCGGCACTCACGCAGAGCTTGCCGTCCACATAACCCTCGCCCTTTGCCCAGTAAAACGGACCGCGGTTCTTGGTGATTTCGCATTTCGTCTCAAAGAGATCGCCCGGCACGACCGGATTGCGGAATTTCACCTTGTCGATGCCGGTGAACAGCGTCAGCGGCTGCGAGCCGTCCGGCTGCCGTTCCATGCAGACGCAGACCGACTGCGCCATAATCTCGCAGAGGATCACACCCGGCACAACCGGATGTCCGGGGAAATGTCCGTCAAGGAACCATTCCTCGCCGGTAATTTTCTTTTTTCCGTGTGCAGCACCGTCAATGACCTCTGCTTCATCGAGCAGCAGCATACTGTTGCGGTGCGGCAGCAGCTCCATGAGTTCTGTCCGGTTCATGTGTATCCCTCCGTATAATTGTAATATCTGTTATGCGCCTTGCATCCCATGATAAACAAACAGCAGAAAATAAATGCTTTGATCTTATGCTGCAAATCGGGATGCTTCAGGGAAACGGCGCCAACAACTTAAGCAGTCGCAGCAGCCTGTGAATTGCTTTGCAATTCACTTAGGGGCGCCCTCTGTCGCAGGGCTCCCCTCTCCGAAAAACGATCCGCCGGATCGTTTTATCGGATTCACCCCTGCGGAGCTCCTGACGCCGGGGAATTTCGCTCTCTGCGGAGAGCGACCAAAGGGCGCTGCCCTTTGGAAACCTGCAAACTTTTATTTTGGCTTCGCCGTGCGCTCCTTAAATTGTTCAGGGAAAGCGTCCCCTAATCATCCCCACATAAAAACGGGGTCCGGGGATGATATCCCCAGCGAGGGGTTTGGGTGAGTTTGCTTTGCAAACTCATAGCGCAGTGTGGCGAGCAGCCCCCATTCTCAATCCGTCGGAGACACCTTATTTACAGCTTGGCAAACGCGATGCAGGCGTTATGTCCGCCGAAGCCGAGCGAGGTCGAAAGCGCCAGCGAGAGCGGTGTTTCGAGCGCGGTATTCGGCGTGATCTGCAAATCGCATTCCGGATCCGCTTCCTTATAGTTAATGGTCGGCGGAACGAGATTATTCTCGAGCGCCTTGACCGCAGCGATCGCCTCAATCGCACCGGCAGCACCGAGCAGGTGACCGGTCATGGATTTCGTCGAGCTGATATGGATCTGATAAGCGCGCTCCTCGCCGAATGCCTTTTTGATGGCATTGGTCTCGGTCTTATCGTTGAGCGGCGTGCTGGTGCCGTGTGCATTCAGGTAGATCTCGCCTGCCGGAACCTCTCTGCCGACCTCCGCGAGACAATCCGCAATCGCCTTGGAGGAAGCGGCTGCTTCGCTGTCCGGTGCGGTGACATGATAAGCGTCGCATGTGCTGCCGTAGCCGACAAGCTCCGCATAGATCTTCGCGCCGCGTGCGACGGCATGCTCATATTCCTCGAGGATCAGCGCGCCTGCGCCCTCGCCCATGACAAAGCCGTTTCTGCGCTTGTCAAAGGGGATCGAAGCCGCGTTGACATCGGTGCTTTCGCTGAGTGCCTGGCAGTTGATGAAGCCGGACATCGACAGCGGATGAATGACCGCATCGACACCGCCTGCAATGATCGCATCCGCATAGCCGTGGCGGATTGCGCGCAGCGCCTCACCGATTGCATTGGTACCGGTTGCGCATGCGGTCGTGACCTCGATACACGGTCCCTGTGCATGCATCTGAATTGCGATCATACCGGCAGACATATTGGCGATCATCTTCGTGATGAAGAACGGCGAAACGCGCGCCGGACCTCTGTTCAGGAAGGTGTTGTGTTCATTGACGAATGTCTCGAAGCCGCCGATGCCTGTGCCGAAATAGACGCCGAAGCGCTCCGGCGCGATCTTGTCGCGGATGCCGGAATCCTCGACCGCCTGCATTGCGGCCGTCAGCGCATACTGCTGGCAGCGGTCGGTCTGGCGGACTGTTTTTGCATCAAGAAACTGCTTCGGATCAAAGTCCTTGACCTCAGCGGCGAGCTTCGCCTTGAGATCGGATGCATCGAACCGTGTGATAAAATCAATACCGTTTTTGCCGTTCTTCAGCCCGTCCCAGTAGCTTGCGACATCATTGCCGATCGGGGTGAGCGCGCCGAGACCGGTCACGACTACTCTTCTGTTTGCCATAGCTTCCTCCGTTTATGAAATAGCGAGACCGCCGTCAATGCGGATCACCGTTCCGGTGATATAATCCGACTCCGGCGAGGCAAGGAATGCTGCGAGATTTGCAACATCCTCAGGCTGACCGGCTCTGCCGACGGGAATGGATGTGAGATAGTTCTGCGTTGCTTCGTCGCTGATCTCCTTTGTCATATCGGTTGCGATAAAACCCGGTGCAATGGCATTGCAGGTGACGCCTCTGGAGGCAAGCTCTCTTGCCGTGACCTTGGTCAGCGCCATCACGCCTGCCTTGGATGCTGCATAGTTTGCCTGACCAGCCGTACCGAGCAGACCGGAGACCGAACCGAGGTTGACGATCTTGCCGTACTTCTGCTTCATGAACGGGCGGTAGCAGGCCTGTGTCATGTTGAATGTACCCTTGAGATTTGTATTGATAACGGCGTCGAAATCCGCTTCCTTCATGCCGAGGATCAGACCGTCGCGCGTGATGCCGGCATTGTTGACAAGGATCGTCACATTTCCGAGATCCGCAATGACCTGCTTGACCGTCGCCTTGCACTGTTCGGCATCGCCGACATTGCAGGCATAGGCTTTTGCCTTGACGCCGTATTCCGACTGGATTTCCGCTTCGAGCGCCTGTGCCTGCTCGGTCACAGTGAGATCGACGATTGCGATATCCGCGCCGAGGGATGCGAGCTTTCTGCAAATCGCAGCACCGATGCCGCGTGCGCCGCCCGTGACGAGCGCTGTTTTACCGTTCAGCATGCTTCTTTCACCGCCTTGATTGTTTCTGCCAGCGTCTCTGCGCTGTCCACATTGTAAACCCGCACATCTGCGGAAATTTTCTTCACGAGACCGCTGAGCGTCTTGCCTGCGCCGACCTCAATGAAATCGGTAAAGCCTTCCGCGATCATATTCTCGATGGTTGTCTGCCAGCGAACCGGATTGCACATCTGCTGTCTCAGAGTCTCCGCGATCTGTTCCGCCTCATAGGGCAGCGCGGTGAGATTTGCATAGACCGGAATCTCCGGCTTTGCAAAGCAGAAGGATTTGAGTACAGCGCCGAAGTATTCCGCCGCATCGTTCATGAAGGGCGAATGGAATGCCGCGCTGACAGCGAGCGGAATGCATCTGCCGCCCAGCTCCTTGACCTTCGCGGTAAATGCCGGCATACTGCTGGAAAGACCGGAAACAACGGTCTGACCGGGGCAGTTGAAATTGACCGCATAGAGCTGATCGAATTCCGCAGCGGTCTTTGCGACCGTCTCCGCATCGAGCTTGACGACCGCGCACATAGCGGTATCGGCTGCATCGGACGCATCCTGCATGAGCTTTCCGCGTGTGCTGACGATCTTGAAGCCGTCGGTATCGGAGTAGGCACCTGCATAGGCAAGCGCCGCGATCTCGCCGAGCGAGAAGCCTGCGACAGCATCCGCATGAATGCCTGCCTCATCGAGCGCACGCGCCGCCGCCAGATCGACAAGATACAGGCAGGGCTGTGTATTTTCGGTGCGCTTGAGCTCCTCGGCAGTCCCCGAGAAGGATTGATTCATTGTATTCGGGCGGATCTGCTCCGCCGCATCATAGAGCGCTCTTGCCGCGTCACTGGTCTCATAGAGTGAGCTGCCCATGCCGCTGTACTGTGCGCCCTGTCCTGCAAAAAGAAATGCAATTTTACCCATTTTGAGCTGCCTCCGTATCTGCCGCAGTCCCTCAGAACTGCGTTCCGAGCAGCGAGCCTGCCTGTTCCATGATCTCCGCGATCATCTCAGCAGCGGGCTGCTCTTTATTCACCATGCCGGAGATCTGTCCTGCGAGGAAGCATCCGCGCTTCGGATCGCCGTCCACGACAGCCGCACGCAGCGTGCCGACTGCCATTGCCTCCAGATCTTCGTCAGAGATATCGGTATATTCGACCTTGGCATAGCCGCGCGAGAACGCGGATTTCAGCGAGCGGACGGGATGTCCGAGCCGCTTGCCGGTGACAACGGTCGAGGTATCCTTCGCCTTCAGCACTCTGGATTTATATTCCGGATGAATGCTGCATTCAGTCGCCGCAAGGAATCTGGTACCGATCTGCACACCGCATGCGCCGAGCATGAATGCCGCAGCCACGCCTCTGCCGTCCGCGATGCCGCCTGCCGCAATGACAGGGATCTTCACCGCGTCGCAGACCTGCGGTACAAGTGCCATTGTCGTCATTTCACCGACATGACCGCCGGATTCCGTACCCTCCGCAACAATGGCATCCGCACCGGATTTCTCCATGAGCTGAGCCATTGCAGCGGTCGAGATCACCGGAATGACCTTGATACCGGCTTCGCGCCACATCGGGATATATTCTGCCGGAGAACCGGCACCTGTGGTCACAACCGCGACCTTCTTTTCCGCGACCAGCTTAGCGATCGCATCAATATTATTACCGCGCAGCATGATATTGACGCCGAAGGGCTTGTCAGTCAGTGCGCGTGCTTCATCAATCTGTGCTGCGATCTGTTCCGGGTTTCCGCTTGCGGCAGAGATAATGCCCAGTCCGCCGCCGTTAGAGACCGCTGCTGCAAGGCGCGCATCGGAGATATGCGCCATGCCGCCCTGCATCAGCGGATAACGGGTACCCAGCAAATCACAGAGAATTGCCGTGCGCTCCATGGAATCAGCCCTGCTTGCTGTCCACGTAAGCGATCAGCTCCTTGACAGAAGTACCTGCCTCCTGCGGGTTGATCTCAACGCCCAGCTCATCTTCCAGCTCCATCATGATCTCGACTGCTTCGAGGGAATCGACGCCGAGGTCTGCGAAGGTGGTCTCCTCGGTGATCTCAGAGGGATCCATCTCGAGGTGGTTTGCAAGGACTTCGATAATCTTTTCGCTGTTCATAATTCGTTCCTCCATAATCAATGTTTGGAATTGGATATATCTAAAAATAAGCGGCTGCTCATGACAGGCTATAGAAAAGGAATATGTCAGATCGCTCTCCCGTTTTCCGTTGATTCTGCTGAAAACGGGATTCTTAACGGTTTGCGCAGCAACACCGTAGGATAGCTAGCCCTTAAGCGGGAGATTGGTGGCAGCGCCCCCATTTTGAATCCGTCGGAGACACCTTATTCTACGGACTGAAATAAGCGGAATGCTTATTGATAGCCAAAGGGATGCGTCAGCTCACCAGCGGATGAGGCATGCAGCGCTGGAAAGACCGCCGCCGAATGCGCACATCGCAATGAGATCGCCTTTTTTCAGCTTGCCGCTGCGTGCAAGCTCATCGAATGAGATCGGCACACTGGCCGAGGAAGTATTGCCGAAGCGGTCGAGATTCAGCACAAACTTTTCGATCGGGATGCCGAGTCTGCGCGCCGCCAGCTCAATGATGCGGTAATTCGCCTGATGCGGCACGATCCAGTCAAAGTCAGTGACCGCAACGCCTGCCTGCTCCGCGATGAGCTTTAGGTCGGCATTGATCTGTTTGACGGCAAATTTGAAGGTTTCCTGACCGCTCATATGGACCGCGAGCGGTTCGACGTCTTTTTCGTAGAAGGGGGAATTGCCCTTGCTGAGCGGAATCGAAAGCACGCTGTCGCCGCCCTGCGTATGGAGATGCGAGGCGAGGTAATTGTCGCCCTTTCCGATGACGAACGCACCGGAGCCGTCGCCGAAGATGACGCAGGTCCTCCAGCGCACGCTGTGCCGCCTTTGCGCCCATTTCCGCCGCCGATTCATTGACGGAGACACGACGTTCCTTCACCCCGACGCGCTGCGTGATCCATTCATCGGAGGTATCCACCATCTTAGAAAGATCATCGTTCGTCAGTATTTTTTCCGGCACATATGCACCGGTTCCCAATATCCGAATACTCATTCCGGCTCTCCTCTTTCTGTATCATATTCTGTCAGGCAACCACGCCGTTCAGCAGACATGTGAAGCCAAAGGTAAAGTAGCGCACAGCCTCCTCACGGGAGAGCTGCCGTGAAACAGCGTCGGCGTAGTAGCCTCTGCAAAAGCACCAGATCGCATAGCAGAGCGCATCCGCATCGACCTTCTTTGCAAAGCCCTGTTCCAGCGCATACTGATAATATTTTTTGATTTTCCCGTACCACCAGACGCGGTTCTCCTCGGTCAGGGAATCATGCTCAAAGATATAGCGTCTGAACTGCATTTTGACGTCATAGGTCTGCATCAGCACATCGACCGCGGTATCAATGCAGAACTGTTCAAAGCTCGCTCTGTCATGGAATTCCGGCTTGATGTTCTCGCGCATATTGACGATCGCGTTGCGGTAGACGATCCGCAGCACCTCGTCGATATTTGCAAACCGGTTATAGAACACGCGGTTTGTCACGCCTAACTCCGTAATGATCTTCTTGACCGTAACCTTGTGGGCGCCCTCCTCTGCGGCAATGCGAGCCACAATCTCAACGATCTGATCGGAGATATCATCGCGGATGCGTTCCTGCTTCGGTGCAGATATTTCGCCTGCATGTTCCATGCTGTGTCAGACTCCTTTCCGCGACAGAAAATCGCAGGTCCGATGCTCAGCACACAATGTGCCGGCACACCATGTGCTATTATAGCATAGTTTTGGGAATCTGTCAAGTGAAACCTGTGTGAAAACCGGAGACTTAACGGAAAAAGTCGGATTTGCAAGCAATTCTCTGTCGGATCAAGCGATTCACTTTTCGCTGTTCTTTCATGAGATAGTCAGCGTAATATTCTTTACCCTTTTGTCCGAATGTTTATTTTTATTGAGGGCGAACGGGAGCAGACAGTTCCTTGTTCTTGATTCTTCTGTTTGCGTACTTTTTATTGAGATATTCAGCGTAATATTCTTTATCCATACTCCAAATGTCTATTTTAGCGGGGCGCGGGGCGCGGGTTCGAGGGAACAACCCAAAGAGGACAGGGGGAAGTTCGCTAGGCTCACATTCCCCCTATTTCCCCCTATCCCCTTTAGGTTTTTCCCTCGAGCTCCCTTTTCCTCATCCCTAACCCCCTAAGGGCGTGAGCCACTCACTTGGCGTGCGTTGCTTGAGCGTGCGGTTTGATGTGAGCCGCTTGTTTGAGCATAAGTCATTCACCCAAAAAGCCGCAGCTCGCATTCAGTAAGCGGCTTCAAATTAAGGGGGTTAAGGGATCAGGAAAGCGGGGGCACGGGGGCGAAAACCTAAGGGGATAGG
>JAGKVC010000242.1 GCA_021152595.1 Clostridia bacterium | reverse complement strand
GTTAAGCTCCGGCAACGCACTTGCAGCGCCGGTCACTGCCGCTGCCGCATGCATTGGAATCGTAAAAATACAGCGACATTGCAAGTGCTTCGCCGTAATTCGATCCGTCAGCGGCAGTGACCGGCGCTGCAAGTGCGTTGCCGGAGCTTAACAGCATCGCGGCACTCAGGATCGCAGCAGCGGTCTTTTTGGATTTCCCGGAATGATACATAAGAAACCTCCCCTTTGGCGTTTTCGCCTTTTATTTCGGTGCGTTTGATTAAAATTTGCACCAATCTGTGTATATGCGAACGCGGATACGGCTAAAAAGCCGTATCCGTGCCCGAATCTGAAATTATAACGTTTTCACGCAATATGTACCATTCAATATCTGAAATCAGTGTGCGAGATCATCCGCAGAGATCATCTTCGCAACATACTTCAGAATCTTGATGACGTCATCAGAATGAATATTGCCGTCGTGCGTAACGTCTGCATTGAGCTGACCGACAGCAGTAATTCTGACCTGACGGTCCTCAGCAGCAAAACGTGCAACCATAACTGCATCGGAAACATCGACTTTGCCGCTGCAGTTTGCATCACCCCACATGGAAACCTCGGGTTTCGCCGGCTCAGTAGGCTGAGTGGTTGTGGTTGTCGTGGTGGTAGTAGTGGTGGTCGTCGTCGTCGTTGTGGTGGTCGTGGTAGTCGTCGTGATCTGAGGCGTGGTCTGCTGCGGAGTACTCGGCTGCGAGCTGCCGCTGCCGTTGCCGGTTACGCTCTCAAGCGTTGCAGAAGTCGGCCACCAGACGGTGAGATAGATCTCGCTTGCGCCGGACGGAACCTCTGCCTCAACGGTCATTTCGCCGCCGGAGGGGCTTGCCTTCCACTCGGTCATCTTGCCGTTGATCTCATAGCAGCCGTTTGCCTCGGTATCGTTGGAGTTGGTCTTGAGCTTGAAAGTAACCTTCGTCGCACCGTTGGTCTGTGCAACCCACTTCGGATTGCTGTCGATATCGGTTGCCTTGGTGAAGGTCAGGGTGCCGCCGGAGCTGCCGGGGTTATCGTTCGAGGACTGCTTCGGAGTGGTTTCCGAATTCGGATTCTGCTGAGAAGGTGTGGTGTTCTGCGGAGTTTCCGGAGTGGAACTGCCGTTGTAGATCTTGGAGACACCGGTGATATTCGTATCAATCTTACCGGACTTGTAGAAGTGATAGAGACCTGCTGCTGCGCCGACGAGACCGGCATTATAGTCGAGAGCAACCTCATTGCACTTATAGTCCTTAATGGAGTCACTGTATGTACCGTTTGTATCAGCCGGGCCGCCTGCAAGCGCACCGACAAGAACAGGGCTGCCCTGTTTTGCAGTGGTGCTCTCGCCCATTTCATCGTAATTCTGGTAGCCGGAAGCTGCTCTGTGGTGAACATTCACCGGAGAAGTCGAATCAAAGCCGACAACAAAGCATCTTGCAGGAGCGTTTCCGACACCTTTTGCGCCGAGAATGTAATCCATCTGGCCCTTTGCCCAGTCAGCAGTACCCTTGTTATTCTTTGCAGCAACAAGCGTCGTGAACTGTGCAGAGCAGTTATATCTGGCGCTGCCCCACTGCCATGCATCCGGTTCTGCAATGCAGTAGCCGTTTCCGGAGAACTTACTCATATATTCAGTACCGCCCCAGTCGCCGGTAAACTCACCCTTGAGCATGCAGGCACCGAGCTGTACGCTTTCCCATGAATGTGCAGAATAAGCAGTCGGAGCTTTCTTCAGACCGTCCAGGTACTTGTTGTTGTTTGTTGCCTTATAGAGCCAGCCGGCTGCCCATGCGATCTCGTCAGAAGAACCTGTCCAGTGTGCATCATAGAATGTTTCCGAACCACTCGATGCGGTGTGGAAACCGGTATCCTTGGTCGAGAAATCGTAAAGTGCCTCTGCGTATTTCAGATCATCGGGGTTACCGAAGTTGATATAGTTGACTGCAAGCGCCGCAGCATACTGTGCGGTAATATTTGCAGCACCGCCGCTAGACCAGAGCATCTTACGGCTGCCTCCCTGCTTCTCAGGAGGTCCCCAATAGCTGTGATCCACAGAGCCGTCGCCCTTTTCGATCAGAACTCTGGAAACGGAGTTGCCGTTCAGAACAGTCGCATCGCGGAAGAATTTGCAGAATTTGTCAGTAATCACCTTGAGGTGTTCAGCCTGACCGGTTGCCACGAACGCATCCTTGAACTCATAATACGCCCAGCCGAGTGTCGAAGCGGTGTAGCCCTGCGGCTGACCGAACATAGCATGGTCGCCTGCATCATGGAAGCCGCCCGGAACCTCGTCACTGGTATGGCAGTTGCCGCGCCAGGTCATCCCGCCGAGAGTCTCAACATCGCTGCCACACATATTGGCATCATAGAAATACAAGCTGTACTGCAGCAGTCTTGCATAGTTGTCGCTGTCAGCCGCAGTGACAGACAGCGGAGAGCCTGCGCCGACAGCCATGAGCGTGCCGACGGACATGACGGCACTGGTACAGGCAGCGCCGACGCGGTGGATCAGTTTTTTCTTCATATGGAATCCCCTCTCAAAAGATTGGTTAAAATATTTCCGGAAGTTCCCTCTCATCCGGAAGTCGGAATCCGACAATCTTATTATATACGAAAACTTCCTGTATTATATGGACAAATCATGAATGAAATATGAACAAATATCGAACATTTGATAATCCTTTCACTTTTCGGTTGGACATTCTGTATAACAAATCGAATATGCGATTAGTAAATGTGCTGAAAATGCTATCAATCGCAATATATTTTCAAATTTGCAGACAAATCTGAAATTTACTTAAATATTTATTCCTTGTAGATTCGTTTCCAATTTATACAGTTTGTATATTACATAACCTGTATTTGACAAATACTGCTCTGCGTGATATACTATATTTGTATTCCACACCGAAAGGAGCCGAATATGTCAGATGAAATCCGTCTCTCCGACCTGCCTGCGCTGACCGACAGACTGACCGAAGCTGCCGGGCGCGTCATTGTCGGAGCTTCCGATACAATCCGCATGCTCACCGCTGCGCTGCTCTGCGGCGGACATGTCCTGCTTGAGGATCTTCCCGGCACGGGCAAAACAACACTTGTCAAAGCATTCTCCGTCCTGACCGGCTGCGGCAGCCGCCGTGTACAATGTACGCCCGATCTCATGCCTGCCGATCTGACCGGCTTTGAGATTTTGCAGCAGGACGCATCCGGTGCGCGGCATATGGAATTCCGGCAGGGACCTGTATTCACGAATCTGCTGCTCGCGGATGAAATCAACCGCATGGCGCCGCGTTCACAGGCTGGTCTGCTGGAATGCATGGCGGAGCATCAGGTCACAGCCGGCGGAAAAACCTATCCGCTGCCTG
>JAGKVC010000069.1 GCA_021152595.1 Clostridia bacterium | reverse complement strand
TATCCCATTTTTGTGTTCTGATCTTGTTTTTGCCTGATATTCTGTGTAATTAGCCCCTCTGCGTTGCTCGCAGAGGGGCTTTGTGGACAGGCTGAGACACGGCTTTTGCTGTGTCTTTCTTTCTGTGCCGAAATATTTGAACCGGTTTATCTTGCTTTTATTCAATATGTAATAATTTTGCCAATAATTGCGGTTTGTAATCATTTAAGTGAAGCGCAAATTCAGATAATTTACAATAAAAACAACGCAGATACGCAAGATTTGCTGTCTTTCCAACAGTTCCCCGAATTGTGCTTTTGGAATTTTTTGAACAATACAACTTCGCAATATTGAACTAGAATTTCGGCGCAGGATGTGCTATAGTAAAGTCAGTACAGAGCAAATCGGCAGGGATCGTGCTGCGGGTTTGTTTGGTTACATCCTTTCTCACTACTACCGGATTTTCCGGTCAATCGGAACAAAATCCCTGCGGTGACCCTCTCCGGCCGCAGGGATTTTGCTGTCCTTTCGGCTGAATGATCCGCACAGAAAAAGAACGGAGGCAGCGCTGCGGCTGTCTCCGTTTTTTGTGCTATTTTGCGCGGTTCATGATCTGTTCCCATGTCTGCTTTTTGTGCGAGACATCATTTGTGACGTAGTAAAGCAGGATGAACTGTGCATCATCGACGGACACTTCGCCGTCCTCATTGACGTCAGCCGCTTTCTTTTGCAGGTCGCTGAGACCGGAATCTCTGCCTGCCATGCCTGCGGTATAGGCGTTGAGCGTGCGCTGAGCATCCTCGAGGCTGACAACACCGTCGGAGTTTGCATCGCCCTTGACGACCGTTTCGGTCTGGATGGGCGTTGTTTCTGTTGTCGTGACGGTTGTGGTCGGACCTGGGCGCCGAGAAGTTCCTGGACATCAAGTGCCGTCTGGCCGGTCTGAAGCCCTCCGCCGTCGTGGTGGTCGCCTTGGTGGTGGTCGGAGCAGCCGTTGTGGTAGTTGCCTTGGTGGTAGTCGGAGCGGCTGTCGTGGTGACAGCTCCGGTCGTATCGGTGACAGTGTCCGTGGTCGGCTGCGAAGTCGTTGTATCCACGGTCTCAGCCGCAGATTCGGTTGTTGTCAGAACGGTCTCAGTCGTTGTATCAACGGTTTCCGATGCGGTTGTTTCGGTCGTCGTTTCGGTTGTCTCAGGCATTTCTCCGATCGACTCGAATGTGCAGCCGTATGTTTCTGCATAATTCTCAGCAGTCGAGCCAGTATAGCCGCAGATTGTGCCGTCGAAATGATTGCCGAAGCGCTGTGTATCCGGATTGAAGCCGTAGCTTGAGCTGATTGTATCGTCAGCATCATAAATGGTGCAGTTCGGATTCAGGATTGTGATGCGCTCGAGCTTTGTATTCGAGGAGAATGCACCGGACTGAATTTCCTTCAGTGTCTCCGGCAGAACAATCTCCGTAATCGCGCTGCAGGTCGAGAATGCGTAGGATTCAAGCACTTCGAGCTGCTCGGACATATGCGAGATTGTCATAATGCGGCAGTCATTGAACGCACTGCTGCCGATGCTCGTGACAGAATCCGGAATGCTGATCGTTCTGAGTTTGGAATCGCCGGAGCAGAATCCGGACGGGATCTGGGAGATCGTTTCCGGCAGGCTGAGCTTTGCCAGACGGCGGTTATTGCCTGCCGCATTGCTGCCGATCACGGCATCTTCCATCGCCGAAAGATCCAGATCAACCAGCGCTTTCATATTGGAGAAGGCGTAGCTGCCGAGCTCTTTGACCGATGACGGTACCTGAACAAATCCGATATAGCGGTTATTGTCAAACGCTTTATCGCCGATTTTCTCGACGGTCTCCGGAACCGTAAAGACACAGCCGCGCTTGGCAGGCGGATAGAACAGCAGCTCTGTCTGATCCTTGTTATAGAGGACGCCGTCCACAGAACTGTAATTCGGGTTATCCGGATCAACATTGATAGCTGTCAGCTCGAAATTGCCGCTGAAATTGCTGATGTTGATTGCAGTGACGGTCTTCGAGATATTGATGACCGGAAGCGATGAGCCCGGTGCAGAGCCGAGACTGATCTGCGTAACAGGCAGTCCGTTGTAGCTTTCGGGGATTGTGATTTCCGAGACATAGGAGACAGGCTCATGGATTCTTCCGACAGATGCGTAATCTGCGCGCGGGAAGAAGTTGAGGCAGGAGAGCGCATCCGGATTCTGATAATGCATCGGTGCAGCAGGTGTATTATCAATGATCGAGGTGAGGCGCTTGCCTGTTTGAGTTGTGTAGTTTTCAGCGGTTGAGAGTGCATAGCCTTCAATGCCGACGTTATAGTTTACGTCGCCGGACTGCCAGCGAATCTCGCAATCCGGATTCAGGAATGTGATGCGCTGAAGCATCTTGCAGTTCTGCATGCATCGTGTTTCGATTGACGTGACATTTTCCGGAACGACAATTTGCGTCAGCTTGCTGAAGCTGCTGAGCGGAGCCGTCGAAGGAACTGTCGTGTAATGATCAAGCACGAGATAGTCGCGGTCAAATCCGCCGAAATAAAGTGTTGCCGGATCATTTGCAAGCGATGCCGGTACCTCGACCGGTTCAAGAACAGAACAGCCGGAGAAGAGCCGGTCACTAACCGTTGTCAGCTCGGGATTATTCGGCATCGTGACCTTTTTGAGCGAGGAGCAGTTCAGAAAGACATTGCCCGTGATTTTGCTGACCGAATCCGGAATGCGGATCTCAGCGAGGCTTTCGCAGCCGGAGAATGTCTCGCTCTCGAGTGTCTGGAGATCGGAAGGCAGCGTGACCGATTCCAGATTGATGCAGTTCTGGAAGGCGCGGGATGCGATCATCACACCGTCCGGAATGACGATCGAATGCAGATAGGGGCAGCCGGAGAGTGCGCTGGAACGGATGCGCCGGACCGGTACGCCGTCGATCTCGGCAGGGAGTATGATGTCGTAATCCATATCATCGTTGTAGCCGTAGATTTCGACATAGGGACCTTCCGTTCCGGCGAGCGGCGTGCTGTTGACGGCATATTTCAGGCCGTGAAAATTCGGCTCCTGTGTGCTGTCCTCAGCATAAGCCGTGACCGTTTGCAGAATTGCGGCATCCGGCAGGGCAGTCAGCGTGCCGGAGAGTGTCATACAGATCGCGCCTGCGAACGCGATTGCTTTGCGTTGATTCAATTCTCGTTTCGTCCTTTCGATTTATATTTGCAGCGATGCTGCTTCGTTATTATACCATATTACAGCAAAAAGTGCAATGGCGGAAGGAGATATGATTCTGACTTTTCGCATCCTGGAGGTATAAATGGAGCCGTGCACTGCGCGGTTATACCACATAACGGCAAAAAGTACAATGGCGGAAGGAGATATCATTCTGACTTTTCGCATCCTGGAGGCAAAAATGGAGCCGTGCACTGCGCGGTTATACCACATAACGGCAAAAAGTGCAATGGCGGAAGGAGATATCATTCTGACTTTTCGCATCCTGGAGGCAAAAATGGAGCAGCTTCGTGTGTATATCGCGCGAATCAAGCTGTCCGCCTCTGATATGCGGATGTTCCGGAGTGCGCTGCATATTTGACTGTCTGAAAAGAAATCCGCTTCACTTTTTTCATGAAATCTTCATTTTGTCCATGTGCGGAATTTGATATTCGGTGATATCAAAAAAAATTTACATATCGTTCATGAAAACTCTGGTTGACATTTCTATGAAAATGTGATATTCTTGAACTATCAGCTACGGAAAGGGTGGTTTTATGACAATCTTTCAGATTCCCGATGCGGCGCAAATGATCCGGAGTGATCTGCCGGCGTTCGTGAAAAACAAAAATCTCCTGCCCGAGATCGACAACCTGTTTCACAAGGCATGCAAGCCGGAAAACATCAGTGACCGTGACAGGAGCAATGTTGATTTTGCAGCAAGAGTCTGGCTTTATGCGTCCCTCGTTGACGCTGCGCAGAATGACAGAGACTATCCGGCAGAGAAGAACGACTGCAAAAAAGAGTGGGAAAATGCTGTGCGTTTCCTCAAGTTTGAGCTGAACAAGCGCAGATTGTTCTCAAGTGTCCTCATCAATGATGTCAACGGTCTCTGCGAGCGCGGCGCGGCTTCGCTCAAGGTACTCGGCACGGATGCCGGCGGTGCAGCGCTGAGTAACTGGGTACGTACAAACGGCGAGAGCCTCTCCGATCTCTATGATTCTCTGATCACACTCGAAAAGCGTCTGCTTGATGCTGCCGAAAAGGCAAAGCCGTGGCAGAGCTGAATCCGATCAAAAACAGGCTGTACAGTCGATCGCTGTACAGCCTGTTTGCTTTTGATCAGATTTTCTTGATTGTGTCCATTGGCTGGAACGCCTGCTCCTTACCGGCTTTATAAAGCATTATGAACATCGGAATAACGCTTACCGCGAATATCACGACGGCAGGGTAGAGCAGCCATTGATTGGAAACGAAAACACCTGCATTGACGGCGGCGAACATCGTGACGGCGTTTGCAGCCGTATGGAATGCAATGCTGTAAAACACATTCTTCGAGAGAATATAGATCATGCAGAGGATGATGCCGGTGAGAATGATGTCGATTGCGCGCGGCGCGTTTTTCGGGAAATGGAGCATCATCCACGGCAGGATCGAAACTGCCATTGCGAGGGCGGTTTTCACTTTGTTTCCTCTTGCACCGATCATCAGCAGCGTCAGGACGCCGAACCGGAAGATCAGCTCCTCCGCAGCCGGAGATACTGTGGCTGTAATCAGCGCGGCAATGTAATCCGAAGCGGCAAGCGTTTCCTCTGTGCTGCTTATCAGTGCTGCGCGGTTGACGATATAGAGATCACCAAGCGCCCACGCAGCACCGGCAGCGATTGCGAGCATAAGTGTGACTGTCTGTGTTCGGGCGATATGCCGCTCTGTTTCGACATGGAGCAGCTTTGCGGCAAGGCAGCATAATACGGCGCCGATCATATAACAGATCGGCATGGCAATGATTTCTAGTGATTTGTTTCCGGTCAGCGCGGTCAGGAGGACACTCAGTATGATCGGACACATTCCGACCATAATCATAATGACTGCGTAACCGATTGCGTGTCTAAAATTCTTCATTGACTGGAATTCCCTTCTGTTCTGTGATTGTTGGATTGTTCATTTGTAAATCCTCAGGATTATTCATGCTTCCAATCCGGTATTATATCACATTACGAAGAAAATAGCAAGCACCGGCAGTGCCGGTTTCCGATTATCAAAAGCTGCCGGAAAGCCAATCTGCTATTGAGCGTGATGGCTGCGGATGGTCAGTTCCCGATCTTTTTCTTTGTTCTCTGCCGGAGCAGAAGAATGAAGAACACCGTGCCGATGATTGCATACGGAATGACCATCCCAAGCAGACCGCCCTGCAGAGCGGTTATTTTTTTGATCGTCTCCTCGGAAATACCGCCGGTGAAATATTGGATGGCAAAGGTCTGCAAATTCAGATCCATGATCGAATGGAGCAGAACCGCCGGAAAGACCGAATCCGTTTTCTTTGTCAGCCAGAACAGCACCGCATTGACAAAGACGCAGGAGATGCACATCAGCAGGACACTCAGCGCCGGATGACCGGTGCCGAAGTTATAGCCTGCTGCAACAAGCGGTGCATGCCAGAGTCCCCAGATGATGCCGCCGATGATGACCGCGCCGCATGTACCCGTGAGCTGCTCGAGTTTCGGGTTTAAGTAGCCGCGCCAGCCAAATTCCTCGCCGAAGCACGGGAGTGCGATGTAGAAAAGCGGCATCATCAGCATAAGCAGCAGCTCCGAAATAACATCCGGCAGAGACGCCTCTGCAAGTGCTTCAAATTTCCAGTTGCCGTGCGTGCAGTTGATGATTATGACGATCATCAGCATAATGAAAAACTCCGTCAGAAACGGAATCGCGTAATAGCGGAGACTGCCCTTGAGCCGGAACCGCAGTTTGAGATCGCGGAAGCCCTCTTTCGTAATGAGCCGCGTGAGGATGTTTCCGAGCATCGGCGCATACATGGTCAGCGTGACGATTACGCCGAATGCGCTGGTCAGCCAGTCCTCATAGCCGAAGATATGCAGGCAGATGAAATGCGGAATCCATGTCAGTGAAAACGCAATGAGGAGAAACAACCCGAGCCGCAGCAGCGTCTGCTTTTTATTTGTCATACTGCTCCGCCCCCTTCATATAGACTTTGCACGAGATCTGATAGGACAGCCAGTACAGCGCAAGCGCAATCACCGGCAGCAGTCCAAGCATCAGATTGACCGCGGTGCCGAGCTGCTGTTCGGTCGCTTTTTCATACAGATCCACGAGCTCTTCGCCAAAATTTGATACAATGACCATGACAGCAATGCCAATCACGATCATGGCGATGCTCTTGACCAGACTGCCGTTTTTCAGTCCGAACCGCAGCGTCAGCGGAATGTCAACTGCACGCAGAATGATTTGCAGATAGAAGAACAGCGGGATGAAATTCGCCATGCCGAACCAGCCTGCATCATTTGCAGCGCAGATGATTTCCATAAGAAAATCGCCGGTTTGCAGGGAAAGCATCCCAATCATGGACATCGCAAAGGTCAGAAGATATTTGCTCCGGACATAGCCCTTTACGCCCTCCGGCGAGGCTGCCGCCCACATCGCCCAGACCTTTTTCGCATCGGCGCTAAAGATCATGCCCTGAAACAGTCCGACTGCCAGAAATGCGCCCACCAGAAACATCAGCCAGAATTCGCCCATCTGCTCCTGCCGGATCAGCTCCATGACAGTCGCACCGCCTGCCGCTGTCTGCGCGGAATGTAAAAACCATGCGCAGACCGGATAAGCGATGAGCACCGGCAGGATCAGAGTCAGAAGCAGAAAGCCCTGATTCTGTTTGAATTCCTTATACGCCAGACCGGTCATTACGGCTCTCTCCTCTCATAGGATTTTGAGATCGCAACAAAGTAAAGCAGGGCAGATGCAGCAAAGAAAACAATCGCAATCACAGCAAAAACCGGAGAGTTTACAAACTTCAGGACCTTCGTCACATCAACAGACGGTTTGAAAACAAGACTGACCACTTTTTCAATGAGAATAAAGATCGCGATCACAGCAGCATTTCCGGCGACAATCATCTTTTTCTGCTGCCGCTTATCTCTGAACATTCTGACGACCGCGCCGTAGACTGCATCGAGGATGAGACCGGCACCGGCACAGATCAGAAATACGGAAATCAACTGAATAAAGACGGATAATCCGGTTGCAGCTCTGAATGCGATTGCATATGCAATGATAATCACAGCGGCACCGGACAGTGAGATCAGCCGCTGCATCAAAGTGGCACATGCCATTTGCTTTCCGGTCACGGGCAGTGCATAGACCGTTCTTGCCCAGCCGGTTTTGACATCCATGCTATAGTTGCCGCCGTCTCGGACGCCCATGAATCCGCCGATGATCCCGATTCCGATGCTGACCAGATCCAGCGGCAATACAGCTTCTTCATCCGTAGAGATGCTTTCCGCACTCGGGAGAATCAGCACAAGCATGAGGCTTACCGCGAGAAACAGCAGCATCATTCCGATCAGAACATAATACTTCCGCGAGAGCTTCAGCTCACGGTAAACAAGTGATTTGTAGAGCTTCATTATGACCACTCCTTTTTGTCACGGTAAACATAGTAGAGCATGATATCGTCAAGGCTTGCTGGATCAATCACGCAGTCGCGGTACTTGCAGGATGCATTCTCGCAGTCATGCACCATGACCTCTGCGCCGAAATTATTTGTGCGGATGCTGACGATATCCGCAGCGTCGATCTCTGCGATTTTTTCCTTATCGCATTTGAGGATGCCATGCTTTTCGAGGATATCGTCCTTGCAGCCGCTCAGCAGGATCTTTCCGCGGTCGATGAACGTGACCATATCCGCGATTTTTTCGAGATCCGAGGTGATATGCGAGGACATCAGCACGGAGCGCTCGCCGTTTTGCAGATACTCCTGAAAAATGTGCAGGATCTCATCGCGCACAACCGGATCAAGACCTGTTGTCGCCTCATCCATGACAAGCAGCTCGGCATTGTGCGAGAGCGCACAGGCAATTTGCAGCTTCATCTTCATGCCCTTGGAAAACTGCCCGATCTTCTTTTTCGCCGGAAGCTGGAAACGCTCAAGATACTGTGTATAAATGCTGTTGTCCCACTCCGGATACATCCCCTCAAAGATGCGCGCCATGTCACGGGCATTGAACATATCGTGAAACGGCAGCTCATCAAAGACCACGGCGATGCGCTTTTTGATCGCGGTTTCGTCCTTGATGTGGTCAAGCCCGAGCAGCCGGATCTCGCCGGAATTGATATCGGTGATATGGAGCAGGCTGCGGATTGTCGTGGTTTTGCCTGCGCCGTTCTGCCCGATAAAGCCCATGATGCAGCCTTTGGGCACATCAAAGCTGATGTTATCGAGCGTAAAATCATCGTAGCGTTTGGTTACGCCCTTGATTTCGATTGCATTCTCATATTCAGTCATGGTAAATCCTCCCGTTATTCTGCGCTGTTGACGAGGTCGAGAAGCTCATGCAGCTCCTCCATTGTGAGACCGGCTTTGCGCGCGGTATCGCCTGCCTCAGCAAGCAGCGCCTCCAGACGCTTGATCTGCTCCTCGCGGTACAGCTCGAGATTCTGCGCCTTGACAAAGGAACCCTTGCCCGTATAGCTCTCGATAAAGCCGTCGCGTTCGAGCTCCTCGTAGGCGCGCTTGGTCGTCATGAAGCTGATGCGGAGTTCGGTGGCAAGCACGCGCATTGAGGGCAGCGCTTCGCCCTCTTTGAGCTTTCCCTCCAGAATCAGCGTTTTGATCTGGCTTGCGATCTGCAAATAGATCGGTTCGCCGTTTGCATTGCTGATGTTGATATTCATATTCGTGTACACTCCTTACGGGTTAAAGGCTTCCGGAGCATTTGCAACTGCTAAGAAAGTCTGAGTTGTATAACCTCTATGTATACAATTATATCAGGTGCGTTACACTTTGTCAAGGGTTTTTTCAAAATTTTTTCGGCGGTTCCGGATGATGCATAATAAAAAAAGTATCGCAGAATCAGCGGCGGATTTTTGCTTTCGGGATTGACTGTTTATGCAAAATATGTTAGAATAATAGAAAGATACAGCAGCAGGAGAATGAATAATGAAACGAAAAACAACAAAGGACATGCTTGCTGAGTCATTTTTAGAGCTTGCGCAGGAGAAGCGCATCGACAAGATTACGATTACCGAAATCACGAAAAACTGCGGAATGTCGCAGCCGACTTTTTACAATCATTTCAAGGACAAATATGATCTGATTGTCTGGATCTACATTCATGAGTCCGGCGAGATCATGTCAAGGATCGGTCAGAACGGCTATGCATGGCGCGATACGCTCTATGACGGCGCCCTCTTCTTTGCGAAGAACAGGACGTATTTTATCAATGCCCTCAAGCACACAAGCGGACAGGATTCGTTCATGCGGTATTTGCAGAAGGTCAACAGTGATCTGCTGCTGACCGAGGTGCGCAAAAAGCTGATGACAGAGTATATCCCCGATGAACTCTACGGAATGATCCGTGTCTATACCTGCGGTACGGTGCAGCATATGCTGGAATGGCTGATCGGTGATATGCGGCTTTCACCGGAGCAGATTGCGGCAATCTGGGAGCACAGTCTGCCCGAGCCGCTGAAACAGTACCTCTATGACTGAGATTTTGTAATTTGCCGGAAATACAAAAATATTTTGTAAATTGGTGAAATGCTAAATGGACTTTTGCCTGATGATCTGTTACAATAAAAGTACCGATTTTTATTACAGGAGGTCATCATTATGGCAGATAACAAGAAAATCATCGAAGGATTGCAGATCATCGTCACGGATCTTGCACAGCAGGCGGACGGTCACGCAATCCAGTCCAGAATCTTCGCGGCACAGGGCTTTTCCAAGCTCAGCGAGAAGTATGCAGAGCATGCAGCGGAGGAGCGCGGCTATGTTGAAAAGTGCATCGACCGCATGCTCGATTTCGGTGCGGAGATCAAAAACGGCGCAAAAAAGGAAGCACCCGTTTATACCGATGTGATCGAATGGATCAAATATGATCTTCAGGTCTCGAAGGACGGACTTGCATGGCTGAAAGCACTGGTCGAGGAAGCCAGAGACGATTATACCACATTCGATATCCTCAAGGAGTATTATCAGGATGAGGAAGAGGACATGTACTGGGCAGAGCAGCAGCTCGAGCTGATCGAAAAGATCGGATTGCAGAACTGGCTGAACCGACAGGTCTGAATGTCATGATTCCCGATCATGTCAAAAAGGTGTTCGAGGAAAATCTCTGGTATCTTGCAACCTGCGGCAAAGAGCTGAATGTTGTGCCTGTCGGATTCAAATGTATCTGTGCGGACGGCAGTCTTGCGGTCGGTGCGGTGCTGCTTGAGACAACGCTCGAAAACATCCGGATCAGCGGCAGGGCAGCCGTTTCTGCCGCAAATTCGCTGACAGGGGAGGCCTATCAGATCAAAGGCAGAGCGGCGCTCGTCACGGAGGGCGAAGCCTTTGAACATTATCAGACGCTCACGGAGGATACCTTCAGGGGCGCAATGCATCTGAAATGTGCTGTGCTGATCACGCCTGAAAAGCTGATCAACTGCGCACCCAATGCGCATAATAAAGAAGAAATACCGCTGTAAGGAGGGTACACGCATGGCTGAAAAGGAACAGATCCTCGCTGCAATGAAGCAGGCAGGCGAGCCGCTCAATGCAGGAAAAATCGCCGAGCTGACCGGACTTGACCGCAAGGCTGTAGACAAGGCGATGGCCGCCATGAAAAAGGATGGCTCGATCGTTTCACCGGTCCGGTGCAAGTGGGAACCGGCTGAAAAGTAAGGATCAACGAGCTGCCGTCTGTGATCATTCTGACGGCAGCTTTGTTTTCAGAAGGGGGAAGGAGCCGATATGCGCGAAGAATTCGATTTGCAGAATTATCTGATTGAAGGCGTGGAAGGTGTTGTATCCGAGGCGATCCGGGCGACGCTCAAGCATCCGAGAGAAAGCGCCTTTATGCTGAAATTCGCAGCCGCAAGCCGTGCTGCATCGAAAAAACGCCGGATCGCAGAGGATCAGGGGGAACATATACCGCCCTTTTTGATTGCAAGCATCACGAGCAAATGCAATCTGCACTGTGCAGGCTGCTATTCGCGGTGCAGCCATGCGACGACCGATGCAGAACCGGTCCGGCAGCTCACCAGTCTGGAATGGCTCCGGATCTTTGATGAGGCAGATGAACTCGGCATCAGCTTTATCCTGCTGGCAGGCGGCGAACCGATGCTCCGGCGCGATATCATCGAAGCGGCAGGCTCAAAGCAGAATATCCTGTTCCCGATCTTTACGAACGGCACATATATGGATGAGCGCTATTTTACGCTCTTTGACAAATGCCGCAACCTCATCCCGATCATGAGCATTGAGGGCGAAAAGGAGCGGACCGATTCCAGACGCGGCACCGGTGTCTACGATATGCTGATTGCCAATATGGATGCATGCAGGGAGCGCGGACTGATCTACGGCGTGTCCGTCACGGTCACGACGGAAAACTATCAGGAGGTTACGTCTCAGAAGTTCCTCAGCAGTCTTTCGGAACGCGGCTGCAAGGCGGTGATCTTCGTGGAATACGTCCCGATGGCGGCGGAAAGCGGCGATCTTGCTCCGACGGATACCGAACGGGCTTATCTTGCGGAGAAGATCGCGCGGCTGCGTGAAGAACATCCCGAAATGGTATATCTTGCGTTTCCGGGTGATGAAAAAAGCTCCGGCGGCTGTGTGGCGGCAGGCAGAGGCTTCTTCCACATCAATTCCCACGGCGGCGCAGAGCCATGTCCGTTTTCGCCGTATTCCGATGTCAATGTCCTGAACAGCTCGCTGCGTGAAGCGATGCACTCGCCGCTGTTTACGGCGCTCCGGAGCGGAAATCTGCTGCTGGATGGTCACGCGGGCGGCTGTGTGCTCTATGAAAAGCGTGATCTTGTGGAAGCGCTGATTGCACAGGGACAGCACTGAATCATGGGGCAGATCATCATTCATGTGGATATGGATGCGTTCTATGCTTCGGTGGAGATCCGCGACAATCCCGAGCTGCGCGGCAAACCGCTGATCATCGGCTCCATGCCGAATGAACGCGGCGTTGTTGCGACATGCAGCTATGAGGCGCGGAAATACGGTGTCCATTCCGCTATGAATATCAAGGACGCATACCGGCTTTGCCCGAACGGAATCTATCTGCATCCGAACTTTGAAAAGTGCAAAGCCGTTTCGGAGCAGCTTCACAGGATATGGGATACCTATGCTGCCGCCTCCGAGACGATTGCGCTGGATGAGGCATATCTGGATGTCACAACGACTGCCGGCAGCTTTGAAAAGGCGCGTGAGATTGCTCATATCATCAAGCAGCGCACAAAAACAGAGCTTGGGCTGAGCTGCTCGGTCGGGCTTGCATACTCCAAAACAGCGGCGAAAACCGCCAGTGAGGAGAAAAAGCCGGACGGCTATTTCGAGATTCTGACCGCGCAGGATTTTGTCGATCTGATTATTGACCGCGATGTGCGCGTGCTGTATACAGTCGGGGCGCGGACCGGAGAAAAGCTCAGCAGAGCAGGAATCCGCACGGTTCGGGATTTGCGCGAGAAGCAGGATGCCGTGATCCGGATGCTAGGGAAGCACGGGCGCGCACTGGTCGATATGGCTTACGGCAGGGATGACCGTGCTGTGGTTCCGCGCAGACCGGAGAATGCGAAATCTATCAGCCGCGAGGTCACGTTTCAGCAGAATGTCGCGGATTACGATCTGCTCGGGGATGTGCTGCTTCTGCTCGCACTGTGCGTTGCGGAGCGCGCACGGCGATACGGGCTGCACGGCGGCGGCATCGTGCTGAAGCTCACCTATGCGGATATGAAAAGCATCACCAGATCGAAGCATATGAACGATTGTGACAGTGCGGCTGTGATCTGGCAGGAGGCAGTCCGGATGCTTTTGGCGCTGCCGCAGAAGACTGTCCGCCTGATCGGTGTCGGGATCTATGATCTCTCCGGCGACGAGGGCAGACAGCTTACGTTTCTCAGTCTCCTTGAGGAAACGCAGGCGGAACAGCAGAATATGCTCGATCGCGCGCTGGAGCAGCTTCATCTGCGGTATCAGCTTGATTTTGCCGGAAATCTCGACAAGATCTACCGGCTCGATATTCTGCATAAAACCGTTGAATATATGCGCAGGCATAAATCATAACAGAAGGGAAGTATTTACATGGAAATCAAAGCAGTCAAATTCAGAAAAGACGGGTTCTACACCCAGCCGTTCGTCATGGGCGGCGAGGATGCGCCGGGGACATACGATCAGAATATCCGCTATCGGGGCAGTTTGCAGAATTATCTGATCGACACCGGAGACGAGGTCATTCTGGTCGATACCGGTCTGCCGGCAGGTACGCCCGAGGAAGTGCCGGATGAGAAGAGCTTTGGATTCACCGGCAAGGATATTTGCAGCTATATGGACGCATTCCGCGCACTTGGCTACAAGCCGGAGCAGGTTACGAAGATCCTGCTGACGCATAAGCACAGCGACCATTCCGGCGAGATCCGTTCCTTCCCGAATGCGAAAATCTATGTCAATGCAGATGAGATCGCCGCGGAGGAGCTTCAGGGCGTTGAAAACATCGTACCGGTGCATTTTACAGACGGTGCCTATCACAATTTCCCCGAATCCCAGAAGATCGCGGACGGCATTTATCTGATCAAGGCAAAGGGACATACGAACGGCAACAGCATCATCATCGTTGAGCTGGACGGTCTGTTCTATATGCTGCACGGCGATATCACCTATGTCGATGAAGCACTCTATGAGAACAAGCTCTCCGTGGTCTATGATGACCGTGATGCGGCGCGCGAAACGCTTGACCGCGTGCGCGAATTTGTCCGCGAAAATCCGACTGTTTACTGCGGTACGCATACGCCGCAGGGTTATGAAAATCTCGAGGCAAAGCGCGTAATGGATCTGGAACATCCGGTTCCGACGGAGCTTGCAGATGTCGATTTCTCCGCGCAGAAGGCGACCGGTAAATTTGTATGTTCGATCTGCGGATATGTCTATGATCCTGCCGAGCATGACGGCGTTGCGTTTGAAGATCTGCCCGAGGACTGGCAATGTCCGAGATGCAGACAGGGAAAGGAACGGTTCAATCAGGCATGACGAAGAAAATTGTCGCAGTCAACGCAAGTCCGCGGAAAAACTGGAATACCGGTCAGCTTGTCCGTGCCGCGGCGGAGGGCGCCGGCGCAGAGGTCATTGATCTCTATACGCTGGAACGCTTTACGGGCTGCATTTCCTGCTTCGGCTGCAAAACGGAGAAATTCGCCGGACAGTGCGTCTGTAAGGATGCGCTGAAGCCGGTGCTGGATGCAATCCGGAGCGCGGACGGTCTGATCATCGGGACACCGAATTATCTCGGGGAGGCATCGGCATCCTTCCGCGCACTCTATGAAAGAATGATTTTCCAGTATCTCACCTATAATCCGGAGCATATCAGCACGAATACCCGTCAGATTCCTGTGCTGTTCATTATGACGAGCAATGCAGGGGATGCGGCATATGAGCCGGGCGGATTCTATCACGCGCTTGTGGAGAATTACCGCAATACGCTGACAACTTTCGTCGGTCCGGCAAAGGTGCTGATCGCTGCCGATACCGTGCAGGTCAGCGACTATTCCCGTTACAACTGGAAGATGTTTGACGGCGATGCCAAACAGCGCAGACATGATGCAGTCTTTGCGGGACTGCTTGATGAGGCGCGTGCGATCGGAAAAGAGATGGCAGAGGCGTGACCGGATTCCGCATGTCCTCGCCGAAGAAAATCAAACAAAACAGAAAGCCCTGCGATTATTGAACCGCAGGGCTTTTCGTATGAGAGAATCAGAGCTTCGGCTTTTCGACATTGGCGAAATTCTGATAATATTGCAGGGCAAGGTCGTTGTTGCCGATCATTTGCAGCATGCCGCCGGTCTCCCAGCGCAGAATTTCGCTCCGGAGATAGATATCGTTTTCGATCTCGCAGGAGCAGTTGGAAATGACATGGATCTCAGGTGTCTGCTTTTCAGAGGCGGATTTCATGAATGCGGATTCAAACAGCAGGGAACCCCATGCAATATGATAGCTGCTGCTGATCAGCGCGACGGAATCGACCTGCGGATAATCCCTGAGCAGGATCTCATAGGAGTTTTCGGCGTTTTCAGCGGTGGTATGCGATTGATCCTCAATAATCAGCCGCTTGGGATCGAGTCCCTGCTTTACCATCCATTCGCCCATGAGGCCGCCCTCCGTGACATCGGGCGCGTTTCTGGCGGTACCGCCGCCCGTGCAGATCACATAGGCATTCGGATACTGCTCTGCACATTTGAGCGCGACTTGCAGTCTGCCGAGCAGCTCATCCTGCATCGTGCCGTCCGGATTCAGCTCAAAGCCAAGCAACGCCAGTGCAAGATGATCGTCCTTCGGCAGATCGTCGGGCAGCCGGTCAACGTGGACCTCAAGCTCATTGTTTGCGTAGTCCCAGTAGTCCATGATATCCGTCCAGAGTTTCCCCTGTCTGCTGTCCTGCTCCGTCAGCTCCTTCAGCAGCGAATCGACCTTTTCGTCCG
>JAGKVC010000241.1 GCA_021152595.1 Clostridia bacterium | reverse complement strand
GGCTATGCGCAGGAATCCGGTTCATGGGAATATGACGGCAAAGCCTATGACGGACGCATTCTGCTCTGGGATTCCAATGCGCCGGATGCGCTGTACGATGACCGCTGCATCTATTATGACAGCGTGACGTTCGATTACTGCATCCCGTATTACGGCGTGCATGTCGCGGACGGTGCGTCGGATAACACTGCCGGTATTATCATCGTCTGCAATGATCTTGCGGTGCTGAACGCCTATCCCTATGACTTTTCCGCATCCCGTGTGACCGGCGATCTCAACGGGGACGGCAGGTGCGGTATCGCGGATGCCGTGCTGCTGCAAAAGCATCTTCTGACGGCGGAATTTCTGCCGCAGGGGACATTTGCCGCCGCGGATCTTTCCGGTGACGGCAAGGTCAATGCCGCTGACCTGACGCTGCTCAAGCGCCTTGCCATTTCCGGCAAATAACCGATCTGTCATGTACAGCAGAACGTGCAGCCGATCGGCAGATATACGAAAGATTCAGAATATGAGCGAATGAAAAAGCCGCTCCGGTGAAGCAATGACCGGAGCGGTTTTTTGTATCTGGATTACATGATCAGCGCTTCAAAGAGCAGCAGAATCAGAAGCATCATGAAGTTTATGACAGTGAATACGCGGAAATAACGCGCGGTCTGTGCGCCCTCGGATTTCCGGTAAAACTGGAACGAGATCAGGCTCGCAAGCGAGGCGATCATCGTGCCGAGTCCGCCGAGATTGACTCCGAGCAGAAGCGATGTTCCGGCATCGGTGAAGCCTGCGAGCATCACGGCTGCCGGTACATTGCTGATTACCTGCGAAAGCAGCGCCGGAATCAGCAGCTCATGACCGGTCAGCATGCCGGAGACCGCATCCCGTACCGCGCCGATCCGCCCGATATTGCCTACGAATACAAAGAAGCAGACGAATGTCGCAAGCAGCGCATAATCGACCTTTTTCAGCAGGCTGCGGTCAAAAATCAGCGCGGTCACAATGACGATCGGGAGCAGCAGCAGATCCGGAATCAGACGGAATACACAGCAGAGACAGAGCGCAAACAGCACCAGATATGCCGCCGCACGGGACTTCGGAATCTGTGCCGGTTTCTGCTCCGGTGCTTCACATGCGGTATCCGGAAGCAGGCGGCAGAGCAGAAGCAGAATCAGCAGACTGACAAGCCCTGCCGGCAGCATCACACGCAGGAATGTTCCGGCGCTGATCCGGAAATAATCGTACAGATAGAGATTCTGCGGATTGCCGACCGGTGTCATCATGCTGCCGAGATTTGCCGCGGCAGTCTCCAGAACGATCGTCAGGATTCGGCTTTTTTCATCCCCGAGCTGCTGCCGGAGCATCAGCGTCAAAGGGACAAAGGTCAGCAGCACGACATCATTCGTCACGAGCATGGATGTGAAAAAGCAGAGCAGCATCAGAACCGTTCCGAGCCGCCGGACGCTTCCGGTCCTGCGGAGCAGAATGCCCGTCACCGCATCGAATACGCCGATGCTGCGGATGCCTGCGACTGCCGTCATCAGCCCGAAAAGCTGAATCAGAACCGTGCGGTTGCAGTATCCGAGATACTTTGCATCGGGCGGCACAAGGAACATCGTTATAACCGCTGCAAGAAATGCGATCACCAGCACCGGCTGCGCCTTGCAGAAGCTCCGGAACGCTGTGCCGATCTGCTGCGGCTTCGGGCGGAAGGGAAGTCTTCCGGCATGTGCGGATTGCGTTGCCATATCAATGCCTCTTTCGTGTGATTTGGAATGCTCAAAAATCATGTAATTACGCCAAAATGGAATTCTTAAGGGCTAATAGCCCTTAAGCGGGGTATGGGGCAGCGCCCCATTATCAATCCATCGGAGATACCTTATACTTCCTTCACGAGCGCGGCTGCACGGAGAAGCGCGGGATCAATATGCGGACAGAAATTCTCTGCGCCGACCAGATCCTTGAGTCCTGCCTTTTCCATTGCGTGCATCGGCTGCTCATTGACATGCGAGAACACGACCTGAATTCCGTTCTTTTTGCATGTGCGGACAATATCCGAAAGCACCTCGACGCCTGCTGCATCAATCGCAGGGACGTTTCGCATACGGATCACAAGCACATCAAAATCGCTGCTCTCAAGCATATACTGATATTTTTCCGACGCCGCAAAGAACATCGGGCCGTTGATCTCGTAGACCTTTGTGCGCGCCGGAATTTTTTTGTACTGAATGTGGTCTGGATCGGTTTCCTCATCGTCGAAATCTGTCCATGTATGCGCCTCGGTGACATCCGCCATGCGCTTGATGAACAGCAGCGATGCAAGCACCAGACCGGCACCGATTGCGACAACCAGATCAAATACAACCGTCAGAACGATCGTTGTCACAAGCACGGCGATGTCGCTCTTCGGCGCGGTTTTCAGCATTGTGCGGATATTTTTCCAGCCGCACATATTATACGCGACGATGAACAGAATCGCGGCAATCGTCGGCATCGGGATCATGGATGCATAGGGCATCAGGACAACCAGAATCCCGAGTACCACGACCGAATGCACCATGCCTGCGACCGGCGTTCTGCCGCCGTTGCGGACATTCGCGGCGGTTCTCGCAATCGCACCCGTTGCCGGAATGCCGCCGAACAGCGCCGAGCCGATATTTGCGATACCCTGCGCGATCAGCTCCATATTCGAGCGGTGCTTCGAGCCGATCATGCCGTCCGAGACAACGCAGGAAAGCAGCGATTCCACTGCGGCGAGAATTGCAATCGTAAAGGCATTCGGCAGCATTGCGCGGATGCCGGAAAAGGTCACATGCGGCAGGGTGAATTTCGGCGGTGCGTTCGAGATCGTGTAGAGGTCGCCGATTGTGTTGACATGCAGACCGGCGAGCTTCACGACCGCCGAGCAGAGGATCACTGCGATCAGCGAGGCAGGGATCTTTTCGAGCTTTTTCGGCCACAGAATCAGGACGGCGAGCGAAAGCAGTCCGATCAGAAGCGCCTGCACATTGAGCGTCCCGAAACATCGGATAATCTCTGCGATTTTATCGACGGTTTCAATCGGTGCGTTCTGAAAGGTCAGTCCGAGGAAATCCTTGATCTGACCGATCAGAATCGTCACCGCAATGCCGAATGTAAAGCCTGCGGTAATCGTGCCGGGGATGTACTTGAGCAGCTTGCCGAACCGGCAGAATCCCATGACGATCAGCAGAATGCCTGCCATAACCGTCGAGAGAATCAGGCCGTCCATGCCGTCCGTTGCGACAATGCCTGCGACGATTGTTGCAAAGGCTGCGGTCGGTCCGGCGATCTGGACGCGGCTTCCGCCGAAGAATGAGACCAGAAATCCGGCGACAATCGCCGTGTAAAGTCCCTGCTCCGGATTCACGCCCGATGCAAGTGCGA
>JAGKVC010000240.1 GCA_021152595.1 Clostridia bacterium | reverse complement strand
CTTCACCGGCTGCCTCCTGCTGCGCCGAGAGCCGCTCGAAGGACGCGCGCGGCATATAGACCTCGCCGCGAACCTCCAGCACCGGCGGCGCACCCTTGAGCTTGAGCGGAATGCTCCGGATCGTCTTGAGATTTGCGGTCACATTCTCGCCAACGAAGCCGTCGCCGCGTGTCGATCCAAGCGTAAATACGCCGTTTTCGTATTCCAGCGAGACGGAGAGCCCGTCGATTTTCGGCTCGACGGTAAACTGCGGATCTTCCACCGATTCCTTGATGCGTTCGACAAATGCCGCGACCTGCTCAAACGAAAAAACGTCCTGCAGGCTCGCCATCTGCACGGCATGCGTGACCTTTTCAAATTTGCCCGATGCCACGCCCTGCACGCGCTGCGTGGGGGAATCCGGCTCGAGCAGATCGGGAAATGCAGCCTCCAAATCACGCAGCTCCTGCATTTTCATGTCATATTCGTAGTCCTCGGCGGTCGGCGCATCGAGATCGTAATACTCATGTGCCATGCGCAGCAGATCATCTGTTAAATCTTTTATGCGCAATTTTGCTTCATCATGCGTCATAGGGGATTACCTCCTTTTTCTTCGGCATCGGTCAGATCCTCGAAGCGGATCGTCTGCAATGCATAGCTTGTCCCGTCCGGATGCGAAAATTCGACCTCGCATGCAATATCGTCATAGATTTCGAGAACCGTCCCGAGATCGCCTGCATGGATTCCTTCGGCAATATAGCGGTTATTCGTGACCTTGACAAGCTGATAGGGCTTCATGCAAAATCCTCCTGTCCGAGCTTCCGGCGCATTTCATCAAAGCAGAGAAAATCGCCGTTTTCGGTCTCGATCACATGCCAGTTGACGGCTTCATATCCGCGCTTTAAGTAGATTGCCTTTGCGGAAAATGAGACATCCAGCACCGCAAATTCGTATTTTCTTGCGATTTCCTGCTCGGCAAAATCGAGCAGCGCCCTGCCGTATCCCATGCCCTGCTGATCCGGCAGCACAAACAGCCGCCCGATCTCATTGCCGCTGACGGTCACTGTCCCGACCGCATCGCCGGAATCGGAAATGCACAGAAATACGATGCTTTTGCGAATGTCCTGTTCGATTGCTGCATCATTGTGATGCAGAAGGAAGAATTCCACCGCACCGGCAGGGTAGTAGCGCGGATAGACGGTTCGGATGGTCTCCTGCGTGATTTTCCGGACGGTTTCAAAATCCGCAGGCGTTGCCGGAATGATTTTCATATACACCTCAAAATGTACGCAGCCGCGTGAGTTTCGGTTGCTCACACGGCTGCGGCTTTTCTGTTACTGTGCCTGCTGCTGCCAGCCGGAAAAGCCCTCGTAGCGGAGCGCTTCCGCGGATTGCTGTGCTGTAAAGGCGTCCGCAGTGGGGACGAATTCCTCGGTCGGGAAGTTCAGGCGGCTGAAGACCTCGCAGGGCGAATCGGTATCGCCGGAGCAGGTTTTCGTCGGCACCTGATAGGGATACGCCGCGACGGACATCGTGACGGGGCGCGTCAGCTCCACAACGGAGAATACGCCGAGCGTCAGCACGACGGTTCTGCGCGGAGCAGGGGAGAGCGGCGGCTCCTGACCGTTTACGGGCGGCATCGGCGGAAGCACGCAGATTCGTGTTTCCAGCGCGATCGGATCGACACACTGACAGCTTGCGGTCGGCAGATTGACGACATCGCAGCAGCGGTTCGTATCGCCGACGCGCGCGCCGTTGCTGAAAAATGTTTTGGTGTTCGATTCGCTGCCGTAAAGAATCACGCTTTTCGAGGCGCTCGCCATGCCGCGCATGACCGCAGGCGCTTCGCAGTTCCGTGAATAGCAGAGCAGCTCGACACCGAATGTATAGGTGATATCGACGGTGTAATAGCCGCGGTTGAACGGGATCGGCTCCACGCTCATGCAGATATCGTCGATCGAGACACAGCGCGTCTTGACGGATGTATACTGCTGCGGCAGCTCCGCACCGCCCTCGAGCATCACCTGCAAATTGGTGATGCAGTCCTTGTCGCTGCAGCTGTCGAATACGCGGTCAAGCCGGACCGGTACCGCGCTGATGCTGTCGGCATTCGGCAATTCGTTCATATGGTTTCCTCCCGGTTACAGATTGGATCCGGATGCATTGCAGCGGAATCCTCAATGCAATATATTCGTGCCGGAGGGAAAATGTGACATCCTTGCCGGAAAATGCGCTCAGGTGTTCTTGTCTACCTGATGGAACTGCTTGAGATTGCCGATTTTCTCATTGCGCTCCTCGAGCACCTTCTCGACATCATCCCAGTCGAGTCCCTGATTTGCGGCAAGCACCATGACATGATAGAGCAGATCGTTGATCTCATTTTTCAGCTCATCGTTATCGCCGTTCTTTGCAGCGATGACGGTCTCTGTTGCCTCCTCGCCGACCTTTTTGCAGATCTTGTCCACACCCTTGTCAAAGAGATATGCGGTATAGGAATTCTCCTGTGCCTGACCTGCCTCAAAAGCCGCCTTGCGCGCCTTGATGACCTCAAAAATTTCCTTATAGACGTTCATGCTTCGTTCTCCTCATCGTTGTAGATTTCCTTGAAAAAGCAGCTGTACGCACCTGTATGGCAGGCGACGCCGGTCTGCTTGACGTTGACAAGCAGCGTATCATCGTCGCAGTCGGCAAAGATCGAGACGACCTTTTGCAGATGACCGGATGTCGCGCCCTTGTTCCAGTATTCCTGTCTCGAACGGCTCCAGAACCATGTATAACCGGTTTCGAGCGTGCGCTTCAGGCTCTCCTTATTCATATAAGCGAGCATCAGCACGGTTTTCGTATCGACCTCATAGCAGATCGCCGGGATCAGCTCGCCCTTCTGAAAGAAGCGGTCGAGATCATTCAGATCGACTTTTATCATATGCAGCATTCCTTTCCTGCGGTATTCCAGTCTATTATAGCACATTCCGCGCCAAAACGCAAGAGCGCGAAGGAAATGAGAAATTAGAAATGAGAAATTATGGTATGCGCTTCGCGCATTGATTTATAAAATCGTTCGCGCAAACGGACTCCGCAATGATTCTTTTTCAAATCGTCCGCGCAAGCGGACACCGCAATTTCTAATTTCTCATTTCTAATTTCTAATTCTATTATAATAGGCTTGACAGAATGCGCATAATATGGTAAAATATTGTGGTGAGCAGACTGTGCAGCCGCGGAAGCGCTTTTAGGCTTACGAGGAAAGTCCGGGCATCACAGAGCGGGGTAACTGCTAACGGCAGCCGGAGGCGACTCTAGGGCTCGTGCAACAGAAATGATACAGCCACGCCGGTTCTCCGGTGCGGCAACGGTGGAAAGGTGCGGTAAGAGCGCACCAGCGGCCGGGAGACCGGCCGGCTAGGTAAACCCCATCCGGAGCAAGACCGTACAG
>JAGKVC010000068.1 GCA_021152595.1 Clostridia bacterium | reverse complement strand
GAAATATACCGGAAAGCAGTTTGAGCTGCGTTACAGCTCC
Organism: Clostridia bacterium; assembly: GCA_021152595.1. GTDB lineage: Bacteria > Bacillota > Clostridia > Oscillospirales > Ruminococcaceae > Firm-04. Next base: position 18,226 of record JAGKVC010000068.1, on the reverse strand, counting down.
GGCGGCACCTTCCCGACGGATCTTTCGGGATATGATCTCGTGATTCACTGCGGCGGCTGTATGCGTACCGAGCGTGAGATGCGCTGGCGGATGCGGCAGGCCATGTCGCAGGGCATTCCGTTCACGAATTACGGCGTAACGCTTGCGGCATGCACCGGCATTCTGCCGCGCACGCTCATGGGCGAGTCACTGCTCAGATAAGACCAAATAAAAACCGATCCGCTCGCCTGAAGCACGAGTGGATCGGTTTTGTTTGTATCCGGTTTACGCCTCCGCGCGGCTCATACAGCAGCCAGCGCACTCTGCGGATCTTCCGCGGTTGCATATTTGCGGCGTTCCTGCGGAGAATTCTTTTTCGCAAGCTCCTTGCGGTTATAGGCATCGGGCGTTGTAAATGTGGGGACGATCTGGTGCAGCGCTGCAACGGCGATCGCCTCATTGTTTTTCTGCGCAGAATCGCGCAGAACGCCAAGCTCCATACCGAATTTCTGGATATCAATATCAATCTGCTTGCCGATATAGATGAGCTTGTTTGCGGTTTTCTGGAGTCCCTCCTCATCCATGAGCAGTTCCTCCTTGATCTTCTCGCCCGGCCGGAGCCCGACGAACTTGATCTCAACATCCTTGTAAGGCACCTTGCCGTACATGCGGATGAGGTTTTCCGCGAGGGTGACGATGCGAACCGGCTTGCCCATATCGAGAACGAAGATCTCGCCGCCGTTTGCGATCGCAGCAGCCTCCATGACGAGCGACACCGCTTCCGGAATTGTCATAAAGTAGCGAATGACATCGGGATGCGTGACGGTAACGGGCTTGCCCTCCTCGATCTGCTTTTTGAACAGCGGAATGACCGAGCCGTTCGAGCCGAGGACATTGCCGAACCGCGTGGTAACGAATTCGGTTTTCCCCTCATGCTGCTGTGCGAGGTACTGCACGATCATTTCGCAGCAGCGCTTGGAAGCGCCCATGACATTGGTCGGGTTGACCGCCTTGTCGGTGGAGATCATGACGAATTTCTCGACATCATGATACTGCGCGAGCGTTGCAACATTGAACGTGCCGACGATATTATTCTTGATCGCCTCCATCGGGGAGACCTCCATGAGCGGCACATGCTTGTGCGCAGCGGCATGGAAAACAACCTGCGGCTTATACTTCTCATAGATCTGATTCATACGGAAGTAATCGCGGACGGAGGCAATCAGCGTAACGAGATTCAGGTCGGAGCCGTACTCCATGAGCAGCTCCTGCTGAATGTCATACGCGTTGTTTTCGTAGATATCAACGATGATAACCTGCTTGGGGTGATATTTTGCGATCTGCCGGACCAGCTCCGAACCGATCGAGCCGCCGCCGCCGGTGACCATACAGACCTTGCCGCTGATGAAGCGCCGGATCTCCTTATTGTCAAATCTGACGGGCTCTCTGCCGAGCAGATCCTCGACCTTGATATCGCGGACCTGACCGAGCAGGGACGGGTGCTGCTCATCAAAGATCAGGCAGCCGATGAACGGCACCATCTTGACGGGCAGATTGGTTTTGGAGCAGAGATTGAGGACTCTTGTGCGATCCTCCTCCGCAGCGGAGGGCATTGCGCAGATAATCTGTTCGATCTCCATTTTCTTTGCAAAATCGGCGATATCGGAAGTGGTACCGACAATTTCGATCCCCATGACCTCCTGACCGATTTTCGCGCGGTCGTCGTCGATGATGCAGACAGGCAGGAACTGTGCCGAGACCTTGTCGCCCTCATAGGGGGATTTTTTCGCATTTGCGATCTCGGTCAGGAGCATTCTGCAAGCCTTGCCGCCGCCGATGATCATGGTGCGCTTATACTGCATGGAGTGCTTGCTGATATCCGCGACCTTGATAAAGGTTCTGCGGAAGATCAGCCGGAACAGACAGACGCCGATCACGGAACATGCTGCATAGAGCGCAAGGAACGCGACCGACAGTTTCATTTCAAGGATATGGGTAAACAGAAACATTGCGGAAAGACCGCAGAGGACGCCGAGTATGCAGGAGAGATAATCCCTGCTGCGGAAATAGCGCCACATTTTGCTGTATGCACCCCAGATAAACAGGAATGCGAAGCTGCAAATTGTACCGATGACCAATGGAATGAGAAGCTCATCGGGAGGAAGTCCTGCACCGCCGAGTGCGAGAACGAAATTTGAGAATAGGGCGGATGCTGCGAGAATAAAGCTGTCTGCGAGTGCGAGCAGGCATTTTCTGGTCGAAAATGAGCCCACATATTTTTGGAACTTAGATTTCATATGCATGAACCCCTTATCATCCGGCTGACCGATGCGGCTCTGACTGCTTTAGGAGCAGAGAGGGGAGCGCGCCATCGGAAAATCATAGATCACGCAGAACGGGTGTATTCGGGGTGTTGAATACATCCGGCAGCATGAACCGAAACAGGCTGGGAAACCTGTGCGCACACATGCAGCGGTTTTGTGTCGCGGCATGCGCGAAGATCACGGCGGCAGCGTGTGCCGGAGTGTCTTCTGGCTGAGGTACTGTCAGAGGATACTTTCGCGGGAAATTGCGATCCGGGTATATGAAATGCGTGCTGACTCTGTGACGGCAGTTGTCCATACAAGATGCACACCGGCGGAATCCGACACAGAATGCTTAAAAAAGTTCTTATAAAGTCAGTATACCATGAATAACGGATAATGTCAAGCTGTTTTGAAATTCTCAGGGCAAATTGACGTTTTTGTCTATCATATTTGTACGCATATCCGGCATTTTTCTGATAATGAACCGCCCGATTTGGATATTATTGCCAATTTTTTCATAAATAATAGTTTCTTGCGCTGCTCTGTGGCGCAAGATCTGCACATTACGGATTACATTTTCCGCAGTTTGAGCAGCCGTTGCAGACGGGCTTCATGCCGCAGGTCTGACACTTTTCACGGAAATAGGGCTGATACCGTTTTTCGGGCGGAACCGGATATCCGAAGTCGTCATAGAGCCTGAACTCCATCGGCTTGCCCTGATAGCTCATGCCGGAAAGATGCGCCTGTCTGCTCTGGAGCGCATTGCCCTCGATGTGATAGAGCTTCCGATCCTTGATAAAGCGTCTGCCGGTGCCGCAGAAGACGAATGTGACATTGTGCGCCTCGCATTCCTCCCGCAGCAGCTTCACCCAGTCAAAATTGCAGGGGCGTGCGCCGTCGTAGTTTTCGCCGTCGCAAAGCACCTGCTCAATCTGCCCTGCCTCGAGATATTTCCGCAGGCTGACGCGTCCGATAAACGGCGCACACATGACGCCCTTGTGCTTGAACGGCAAATCGAGCAGAATGGGGATGCGTTCGTCAGCACGCTTCTGATTTTCAGCAGATACGTTGAAAAAGACATTCTCCCAGCCTTCGCCCCAGTCCGGCGGCAGACAGTCCGCGACACGCTCAGGGCGCTTTGTGAGCAGGAAGAATATGACATCGCTTCTTGCGCGGATGATATCCCATGCATCTGCGCGCCACGGATCCGCCTCTTTGAGGAAGAAATCAGAGGTCATGCAGACGCGGATCATTTCGCCGCTTTTGATTTTATACTGACCGGAGCGATCCTTCTGGAGCGGATAGTTGAAGCCTGCTTTCGTGCGGTAGATCTGTGAGCCGTCGCCGCCGCGCATCTGATCGAGAAAATACATATAGCAGTGGTCGCAGCCCTCGCTTTTCCGGATACAGCCGTGCCACGGATTCCAGATATCGTGCATGATCATCACCTCACAATTATTATATATAGTATAATCAAATCAAAATCAAAAGTCAACCGTGCTTCTTTCCGTTTTCATCCTATTTATTTGTTAACTTTTTTCGTATCTTATTGCGTTTTGCAATAGAATGTGCTATAATGCAATCAATATGAGCCGAAAACCGCATGGAACGTGAAACGGAGGGGATTCCAATGAACTTGAAAGAAGCAATCACATCACGGCACAGTGTCCGCAATATCTGGATCAGCCGATCGAAGCAGAAAAGCGCGAACGGATCGCGGCAATGATCGAAGCGTGCAATGCAGAAAGCGGACTGCATATTCAGGCAATCTACGATGATTCCGCATGTTTTCCGTCACTGCTTGCGCATTACGGCATGTTCCGCAATGCAAAGAATTATCTCGCACTGGTCGGCAGCGCATCAACGCCGGATCTGCGCGGCATCTGCGGATATTACGGACAGAAACTGGTGCTCGCATTGCAGCAGATGGAGCTGAATACCTGCTGGATCGGCGGATCATACAGCAAAAAGAAGACCGGCGCCGAGCTCGGACCGGAGGAGGAACTTGTCTGTATTATTGCGATGGGCTACGGTGAAACGCAGGGCAAGCCGCGCCGCTCCAAGCCGATGAGCAAGCTCTGCAATGTTGCAGAGAGCGAAATGCCGAAGTGGTTCCGCCACGGGATGATGGCGGCGCAGCTCGCACCGACGGCACTGAATCAGCAGAAATTCTTTGTCACGCTTGAGGGCAATTCCGTGACCGTCTCCGTGACAAAGAAAAATGCAATGGCGGAGATCGACCGCGGCATTGTGCGATGTCAGTTTGAAGCAGGCTCGGGACATCCCTGCCTGTGAAAGCATCAAACAGGAAATATCAGCCCCGAAGCAGGGTAGGATCTGCTTCGGGGCTGTGTGTTATATTTCGCGCATTTTATATTCAGTATCCTGATCAATCAGCTTCAGCATGATCCGCGCAAAATCGGGATCAAACTGTGTTCCGATGCCTTTCTCAACTTCGGCGCGCACGATCTGCTGCGGCAGTGCATCGCGGTAGCTCCGCTTGGAGGTCATGGCATCATAGGCGTCCGCGACGGCAATAATCCGTGCAATCTCGGGAATATCCTTTCCTTTGAGCCCGTCCGGATAGCCCTTGCCGTCATAGCGTTCGTGGTGATAATGTGCGCCGATGCTCAGATCGGGGAATTTATTGATCTTTGAGAGAATCTGGAATCCCAGCACAGGATGTGTCTTGATAACTGCATATTCCTCATCGGTGAGTCGGCTGTCCTTGTTGATAATCTCCGCCGGAATGCCGATTTTTCCGACATCATGGAGCAGTGCGATATAGGAGAGATTCTTGCGCTGCTCGCCGGACCACCCCAGCTCCTTTGCGATCATTTCCGCATAGGCGGCGACGCGCGTCGAGTGACCGTGCGTGTAGTTATCCTTCATATCAATGGTTTCTGCGAGCGCATAGGCAGTCTGCTCGATGAGCGTGCGCATGGTCTGTTTTTCCTGTCTGAGCAGCTCGATCTCGCGCTGCTTGGCACGGTCGAGATTCCGTCTTGTGCTGACCAGCTCGCAGATCCGCAGCATGACCACAAGTCCGACAATGGTCAGATTGATGAGCGAAAGCCCGTAGAAATAGAACTGCGCAATCGAAGCAATGACCGGTGTCACGGTGAACAGGCTCAGACTGATAAACAGCAGCTTCGGCAGCTTTTTCCGGTATTGCAGGATGATATAGAACTGCATAACAAAGACGCAGAGCGGAATGATATATCCGATGATAAAGAGATCCGAGCGCTGATAGTTGTTATGCGCATCGAATGTATAATAGAGCCCCGTAAACTGCGAAATGATGATCAGCACATTTGCGATGATAATAATAATCTCATTGATCCGCAGCGGCCATGGAACCTTCGCTGCTTCTCCGTATGTCTGCACAAGATCGGTCAGATACATATTGAATGTATGGACGATCGCGGCCGTGAGGAAGAACACAAGAAAGTTACAGATCCGCACCATCCAGTAGCCTGTTTCGGAGACATCGCCGCGGTAGATATACGCATTGCGGTCTGCAATGAGCAGTATGGTCGCGCTCGCTCCCATCAGAAACAGGGACAGCCTTCTGATTTTTGAAGCATGCGTGAACAAACCGGAGCAGGTGATCGCGCCGCAGACACCGATTAAGACCAGCATAATATCCAGTTGATTTGTCCTGAACCACTCCAATTCCATCAGCTCCCGTATTTTGTCAGGTGATTCTGTTCCGCAGGATGCGGAAAGAATCATTCGTTGTGTTTATTATACAACATTTTCCGTCATCTGTCAACGGAATTGTGAGCAACGGCGAAAAATTCAGCATTCTGACGGAGAACCGTGCAGTTTTCACGGGATAGAATAATGCCTGCATATCGGAGAAACGGCGTACAGCAGAAAAAAGACACAGTCCGAAAGAACTGTGTCTTTTTGGTGGGAGAGGGTGGATTTGAACCACCGAAGCGAAACGCAACAGATTTACAGTCTGCCCCCTTTGGCCACTCGGGAACTCTCCCATATGAAATTGAAAGCTGGTGGACGGACTTGAACCCCCGACCTGCTGATTACAAATCAGCTGCTCTACCAACTGAGCTACACCAGCATGTGGTTTCGTTCGTGCTGTCCGTGGTCAGCTTGTTTATTATAGCACAGAGACCTCGAATTGTCAAGCGTTTTTTGAAAAAATCGAGAAAACTGTCTAATTGCACAAATCCGAATCACAATGTATACATAAAATGACGAAAATTCAAGATAACGCTGGTATTTTCATTTGCAGAAACCGGAATCGCAGAAAAACGCTGCGGCAGGCACAGGATGCATACCGCAGCGGCATCTTATGAATCGGAATATCCGGAGATATGATCCTGAAGCCATTGCTGAAACAGCGCGGAATCCTCGATTACGGATATCGCGGCAGCGGCATGCGGATCTTCCGAGCGGATGGATGTGCCCTTTTGTTCACCGCGGGACAATGCGACAAACTGCGTTGACTGTCCGGGCAGACGGAATGCATAGGTCAGATGATAGGTCTCCTCGACATCCGCTGTCGGCTCATCATCAGGACGTTTATATCGTTCGCTTTCCGGATCGACCGCAGCGACTTCCGCCGTCAGCTTTCCGGTTTCCGCCTCTGTCAGTCTGCCGGTTTCCTGCACCGGATCCGCAAGATCAAAGATTCCGGGATCAAGCAGCGCTTTCTTTCTGATAAAATCGTTTCCGCTGTCCGCATTATATTGTGTTGTCAGGACGGTACCGTCCTGTTTGACGAAAAACATATAGACCGTGTTTTGCTGTTTGCTGTCCGGAAACGTCAGGTCAACGTCAATCAGATAATCATTCTGTGCGGATGTGTCCGGCGCAGATGAAGATGCCGGTTCGGTGACTGTGACCTCCGGCGCTGACGATGCGGCAGGCTGTTCTGCACATCCGCAGAATGCGGCGCAGCTCAGCAGTACGAGGGATACAAGCATGGCTTTTGCTGTGTTCATTTTCAACATCTCGATCCGTTTCAGATTTTCAGGGGAGCGCCTGATTTATGATTATTATAGCATATCAGATCTGAAATAGCAAGATGCGAAATGCGCAGATCAGACTATATCGCATGCAGCTCGAGACCGGAAAAACGGGAGCGCGGATGCGGCTCGAGATGCCGTTCTGCTCTCAGACAGCGGAGCTGTTCAGAGGCGAGCAGCACAGGGATCGTCCGGACGGCTGTGAACGGAAAGAGCATCATCGGCATCATAATCGCCCTGCTGAGGAGAATACTGCCTGTCTGTCCTCTGGAGTACCGGAAGGCGCGCCGGAGAATGCGCAGCGCGGATTCATGCGGCGCTTTGAGATAGCAGTAGGGCAGTGCAGAGGACGCAGCAAGACAGCGCAGCGGCAGAAGCACCGCGGCAGCAGCGAGAAATCCGAAGTGCAGCACCGTCAGCAGGGGAAGCAGTCCTTCATCATCCGGTGGAATCATCAGCCAGATGCATTTTGCAGCCGCTCCGAGCAGCAGCGCAGGCAGCGCCGAGAGCAGGATCACGATCTGCATGAGCAGTCTGGTTCCGGTTGCCCTGCACCAGAGCCAGAAGCTGCCGCTCTGCGCAAGAAATCCGAGATCATTGCCGTCAAGCGTACCGGCGAGTCTGCCGATCTGCCAGTCCGACTGCATCCGGAGCGGTGTACAGGCAAGCAGTGCCGCGAGAAGTGAGACGGCAAGGAACAAATCCCCGCGGTTCGGCATCGGAGATACATTGTTCCCGGGCAGAATCCGGCTGTTTTGCAGGAGCTTCTGCAAAACAGCCGCGGAAAGCAGGCAGGTGATGTGCAGAAGCAGTCTTGCACACCCGAGAACGGCAGCGCTTCTGCGGCAGCCTTTCAGACGCCGCGCGGATTCATGCAGGACGCGGCTCATGAGATATAGTCCTCGAGCAGCTCACGCAGCTCCGCCTGACCGGAAACGCGGAATCCGTATTCCAGCAGAATGCGGTCATAATCGGGCAGCCAGTCCGCCGGCAGATCATATGCGGCAGAGGGCTCGCGGCTGCCTTCCGGATAGACATAGAGCGTGTTGCCGTTGAGCTTGAGGAGATATCCGGTCTCCGGCAGATCCTCCGGTAAAAGCGCCTCGGCAGGTGTGCCGCTTTCTGAGGACAAAGCGGCATGAAACGGCGCATTTTCAGCCTGATACGCGGCAAAAGCGGCATCCTCCATCTGTGGGATCGGCACGATAGTATTGCGCAGATAAGCAAAGCAGCCCGAGCAGAGCATGACAATTCCTGCACTGACCGCAGGCAGCAGCAGTCTGGTCGAATGGTTCACGTCAGAAGACTCCTTTCGCGGTTTTGAAATGGTTGTATCGTCATTATGCTGTAAATTTTCAAGTTTTATGCGCCAACAATAAAAAAAGCATTAAAATTTTATGAAAGTGCTTAACAAGAAATCATTTTTGTGCTATAATATACTTTGTATTCATATGTCATTTTCAGCGCTGATGCAGACAGCAACGCTTAGCGCAGATAAACCGCAGACGGCAGACGGGACAGAAGTGCTGCCGTAATCCGAAAGGGGAACAGAAAATCATGAGTGCTTCCAAACGTTCAGGCACAGCCGGCAAGAAGCAGACACAGCAGAAAAAGGTCTACCGCAGACCGCTGATCCTGCGGATCCTCAGCACGACCGGTACGGTTCTGCTGACGACATTTCTGTCGTTCTTCCTGCTTTTTGCAGTGACCGGCACGATCTGTGCGATCGCAGCGACCATGTATATGACCGATTACATGGAGAAGACCACACCGATCAGTATTCAGGAGCTGACAGTCTCCGGTGCAACCAATATCTATGAAATGGATGCCGAGGGCAATTATACGCCGGTTTACACGGTCCAGAGTGAGATCAAGCGTATTCCGGTCGAGCTTGAGCAGATTCCGCAGCATACGCTCGATGCGTTTGTCTATGCCGAGGATGAGCGTTTCTATCAGCATGAGGGCGTGGATTTCAAGCGTACCGCTGCTTCCTTCGCCAACATGCTCCTGCACTTCTGGGCATCCGAACAGGGCGGTTCTACCATTACCCAGCAGCTCGTCAAGAACCTGACGGGCGATAATGATCCGAGCCCGCAGCGTAAGCTCCGCGAAATTCACCGCGCAATGGAGCTCGAGCGGAACTACTCCAAGGATGAGATCCTGCTGAACTATATGAACTATATCGGCTTCGGCGGCCCGAACAACGGCATTGAGATGGCTGCAAATACCTATTTCGGCAAGCATGTCGAGGAGCTGACGATTGCCGAAAGTGCCTGTCTTGCAGCAATTCCGCAGGATCCGGAGAAAAACAATCCGTTCGCAAGCTATAACGAAATGGCGGAAAACAAAGTCACACACACAATGTATTACACCGATGTCAAGGTCAATACGGGCAGAGCGAAAAACCGCACCCGTATGGAGTATATCTTAAAGCAGATGTATCAGAACGGCGCGATTACCTTTGATGAATACCAGGAAGCGCTGAATGAGCATCTTGTTTTCAGAGATACCGATGAATACCTCATGACACATCCGGATGAGCAGAAGGTCATGGATGACGGTTCGATCATGCTCGACGATCAGGGCGAGCAGAAGCCGACAACATGGGCGATCGACGAGGCACTGAACGAATTTGCCGACATCCTCATCGAGGAGAACGGTATCTCCCGTGAGCGTGCCATGAAGATCATCAACACCGGCGGCTACCAGATCTATACGACCGTCAATCAGGAGATGCAGGCATATCTCGAAAACAAATTCTCCAATATGGATAACCTGCTCATGGGTATGACCAATACCGCTGCTACGACGATCTTCCGTGATCTCGACGGCGACGGCGAATATTCCGACGAGGAGAATCTGCCGCTTCAGGCAGGCTTCACCGCAATCGACTATCACGGCAGAGTGCTCTGCACCTGCGGCGGCATCGGCGAGAAGAAGGGCTCTCTCGGTACCAGCTTCGCTTCGACTGAACCGCAGCAGCCGGGTTCCGCAATCAAGCCGGTTACGAGCTACGGCTACGCGCTCTATCACGATTATATCGCATGGGGTACCCACGTACAGGACTATCCGCCGCTCACAATTAAGGATAAGGAGACCGGTAAGGAAAAGCTCTGGCCGACAAACTATACCGATGTCAACGGCGTCATGAGCTATTCCGGCAATACGATCAATATTTTCTATGCGCTGGAGCGCTCCTACAACACGATTCCGGCACTGATCGTCAAGACCTACGGTCCGAAGAATATCTTTGAATTCGCAACCAAGACGCTCGGTCTCGACCTCAACGAAGGCTATGACGTTGACTATGCACCGCTTTCCGTCGGCGCACTCGGCTACGGCATCACGGTCAAGGATCTGGTCAATGCATATATGGTCTACGGCAACGGCGGTTACTTCAATGATGCACATATCATCAGCAGAATCGAAAGAACCGACGGCTCTGTCATCTTCAATGCCGAGGACACTTACAGACAGGCAATCGACGCGGAGACCTCTTTTGTTATGAACAAGCTGCTTCAGAATGTTGTCCAGAACGGTACCGGTACCGATGCACAGATCTACACCGGCGGCGTTCAGGTTCCGGTTGCCGGAAAGACCGGTACAACATCTGACTGGTTCGACCTGATGTTCGTCGGTCTGAATCCGGAGTTCGTCAGCGGCGTCTGGATCGGCTACAAGGAGAACAAGGAGATCCGCTTCCACGGTGCAATCCACTCTGCAAGAGTCTGGAAGAACATCATCGGTGAATGGATCGTCAACCATTATTATGATGAAGACTTTGAAAAGCAGTTCCCTCCCTGCGAAACGGTTATTACCGCTCCGTACTGCCAGTTGACCGGCGCAATCGCAACACCGTCCTGCCAGCCGGGTACGATGGGCTACTGGAAATCCAGCTATCCCTGCTGGTGCGGCAACTATGAACTGAAACTCCGCTTCGACGCGCTTGGTGACAATGAAGGCTGAGTCGAAAACCGCGTATAGGATTCTGACGCATAAATGGTATCTGTATCTCACCGAGTTTTTCGCCGGCATGTCCGTCATGGCGGTGGAGCTCGGTGCGAGCAGACTGCTGGCGCCCTATTTCAGCTCATCACAGATCGTATGGACAATTATCATCGGTACGATCATGATTGCAATGGCACTCGGCAATCTCTACGGCGGACGCTCCGCCGACAGGCATCCCGATCCGGACAGGCTCTACCGGAGAATTCTGGTTTCGGCGGTCTGGATTGCAGCGATTCCGTTCCTCGGAAAGCTCGTGATCCTCGCAATCTCCGCAATGCTGATTGTGACGGTCAATACGAATTTTCTGATCTGGGCGGCATTCCTCTCCTGCATGATCGTGTTTGTTTATCCGCTGTTTCTGCTCGGCACCGTGACACCCTCGCTGGTAAAATACACCGTCAGCAGCCTTGACGACAGCGGCAAAACCGTCGGCACGCTCGGCGCTGCAAATACGATCGGCAGCATCATCGGTACCTTTGTCCCGACCTTTGTTTCGATTCCGGCAGTCGGTACGGCTGCGACCTTCGTCATTTTCTCCGGTATTCTGCTGCTGCTCGGCGTGATCTATTTTATCTCGGAGCGGCGCGGTGCGGTCAGGGTGATTGTTTCGGTTGTACTTTTTGCGGCGGCTTCTGCTGCGGCGCTGGTGCTTGGATTTGCGTTCTGGGATAAGACACTGACGCTTGAGGATGAATCGGTCTACAATTATTTGCAGGTTCGTGAGGACGACCGCAGAGTTGTTCTTTCGACGAATGTGCTGTTCGGCGTGCAGTCCGTTTATGTCAAGGGCGATGCGCTGACAGGCATGTATTACGATTACGCACTCGCGGCTCCTATGATGCTTGATGCACCGCAGGCGCCGCATGATATGCTGATTCTTGGAATGGGCACCGGCACTTACGCAACACAGTGCCGGCGCTATTTTGATAGTATGGCGATTGAGGGCGTTGAGATCGACGGGAAGATCACCGATCTTGCGCACCGGTATTTCGCGCTTGATCCGGCAGTTCCCGTCACGACCTATGACGGCAGGGCTTTTCTTGCCGGAACCGATCGCAAATACGATATTATCATGGTGGACGCCTATCAGGATATCACAATCCCGTTTCAGATGTCCACACAGGAATTTTTCCGCATGGTGCAGGCGCATCTGACCGAAAACGGCGTGATGATCGTCAATATGAACATGACATCCGACCGCGAAAACGGCATCAATGCCTATTTGCAGGATACGATCGCATCTGTTTTCGATACGGTCTATACGGTCAATGTCTACGGCTCGACGAACCGTGAGCTTTTCGCCTCGCAGAATCCTGAAATCGCGGAAATGCTTGAAAAACATGCTGCTGGGGAAACAAATCCCGAGCTGATGAAGCTCATGACGCGCGTCTCGATGGGGCTTGAACCCTATCAGGGCGGTTCGCTGCTGCTGACGGACGACAAGGCACCGGTTGAGCTGCTCGGCATGCAGACGATCGACGATATGATCCGGAAGGAGATCGCCTATTATCGGGAAAAGTTCCTGACAGAGGGCGTTTCCGGCATCATCAACGGATGAGAGGTAAATATGGAAGAACTGCAGCTTGTGCCGGTTACGGCGGCGGATGCGAAAATCATCGAGGAATACTGCGCGGCGTTCCCCGAAAGCCGGATGCGCGTGACCTATGAGGAGAACCGCATTCCCGGGCTGGATCATCTCGAAGAATATGATAATATTGCGGATTGGCTGCAGTATACTTCACTGATGCGCTGGGGCATTACATGGTTCAAGACGATCCGCTGTTCAGACGGCAAAATGGTCGGGGCGGTGATTCTGCGGCACGACCTGCAATATTACGACGATGATCCGGAATTTGCATCGCATATCGGCTATTCGGTGCGCCCTGATGAACGGCGCAAGGGCTACGCGAAGGCGCAGCTCCGGCTCGCACTCGAAGAAGCGCGGAAAATCGGGCTGGAAACGGTGCGGATTGTCTGTGTCGATTACAATACAGCGAGCCGCAGAACGATTGAAGCCTGCGGCGGCGTGCTGCGCGATTCGATCCGCGGCGAGGAGTCCGGTCTGGAAGTGCTGCGGTTTGACGTCGCAGCCGGATGATTGAAGGCGATGCATCCGGGCGCTGCCCGATGATACATCTATAAAGGATAGATTGTTATGTTTCGTATTTGCTGCCCGTGTCATTTCGGGCTTGAATCTGTTGTGAAATTTGAGCTGGTCCGGCTCAGTGTTCCGGAGATCAGCGCTGCCGACGGCAGAGTGACCTTTTCCGGCGGCTGGGATGAGATCGCAGCCGCGAATGTTGAACTGACCGCTGCGGAACGTGTCCTCGTGGAACTGGGGACATTTTCCGTCAAGGCGCAGCGCGGCAAAACCGCCTTTGATCCGCTCTTTGAGGGAGTCATGGCGGCACCGCTTGAGGAATTCATCGGGCGCGATGATGCGGTCATTGTCAAGGGCAGCTCGCTGAATTCTGCACTCCACAGCGTTCCGGCATGTCAGGCGATCGTCAAAAAAGCGGCAATGACAAGGCTCCAGAAAGCCTATCACACGCAGACGCTCCCCGAAACCGGCGCGCCGCATACATTGCAGTTCCAAATCCGGAATGATGTCTGCACGCTCTATCTCGATACGACCGGCACGCCGCTCTATAAACGCGGCTGGCGGCAGCAGGCGGTTCTCGCGCCGATCCGTGAGACGCTGGCAGCCGGAATCCTCGATCTTTCGCATGTCCGGAGCGATACGCAGCTCTGTGATCCGTTCTGCGGCTCCGGTACCTTCCTCATTGAGGGTGCAAGACGCGCCATGCGCATCGCGCCCGGTCTGCACCGGAAATTTGCCTGCGAGACATGGGATCAGGCACCGCAGGATGCATTCCGCAAGGCACGTACGGCTGCAACTGAGAAAATCAACCACAATGCGGAATTCCACGGCTTTGGATTCGATGTCGATCCGGCAGCGGTCGAGCTGACGATGCTTAATGCGAAAAAAGCCGGCGTCGCGGACAGAATCACCGTGAAGCAGCAGGATATCAAGGATTTCCGCGCGGAATCCGGCTGGAATATCGTCTGCAATCCGCCATACGGCGAGCGTATGCTGGATGTTGAGCAGGCGAGAGCGCTCTACCGCACGATGAGCAGGGTGATCCCGAATGATCTCTCTTGCAGCATCATCACACCGGATACCGAATTTGAAAAGTGCTTTGAACGCAAGGCGCGAAAACGCCGCAAGCTCTATAACGGCATGATGCAGTGCCAGCTTTATCAGTATTGGCCAGATGTACCGCGTACATAAATATGTCGAAGATGAATGATAACTGAAAGGGTGATTGAATATGCTGACTCCGAATCTGACTGTCAATATGGAAGGACATCTCTGCATCGGCGGCGCTGACACCGTGACGCTTGCAAAGACGCACGGGACACCGCTCTATGTCATGGATGAAAACATGATTCGTGAGAACTGCCGCGGCTATGAGCGCGTGATCTCTGAGGAATACGGGGGCAGAGCGGAGAAGATCGTCCTGCACGGCAACAGCAAGACCAATTCCGAATTGCAGATGGCTGTTTCGCACGATGTCGGCAGAATCGTCTGCGACAATCTGCCGGAGCTGAAGCGGCTTGATCAGATTGCAGGTGCGGCAGGCAAGACCGTCAGTGTCATGCTGCGCATCAAGCCCGGAATCGACGCACATACGCATGATTTCGTCAAGACCGGTCAGATCGACAGCAAGTTCGGCTTTGCACTCGAAACCGGTGAGGCGATGCAGGCGGTCAAGGCGGCAAGCCTTTATCCGAATCTGCGGCTCGTCGGTCTGCACTGCCATATCGGCTCGCAGATCCTCGATACAGAGCCCTTTGCAGAGGCGGCACGCGTCATGGTGCGCCTGATGGATCAGGTCAGAAGCGAGCTCAATATCACGCTGCCCGAGCTGAATCTCGGCGGCGGCCCCGGCATCCGCTATACCGAGGAGGATGATCCCAAGCAGTTCGGCGAGATTGTCCGCGCAATCCTTTCTGCGCTCAAGGGCATCTGCACAGAGCTGGATTTCCCGGCGCCGTTTGTGCTTTTCGAGCCGGGACGCTCGATCGTCGGCGGTGCAGGTCTGACGCTCTACACCGTCATGGCAAAGAAGGTCATTCCGAATATCCGCAGCTATGTTCTCGTGGACGGCGGCATGTGCGACAATCCGCGCTATGCGCTCTATCATTCAGAATATGAGGCAATGATTGCGAACAAGGCAGATCAGCCGCGCAGTGAACGTGTGACGATCGGCGGAAAGTGCTGCGAGAGCGGTGACCTGATCGGCGAGGATATGCCGCTGCAATCCGCGGAGGAGGATGACATCCTTGCTGTGCTTGCGACCGGTGCATATAACTACTCGATGGCATCGAACTACAACCGCAATCCGCGCGCTGAGATTGTCATGGTGCGCGACGGTGAGGCGAGAACCGTCGTCAAGCGCGAGACCTACGCCGATATTGTGAAGAATGATCTTTAATTGAACAAATCATACTTGCACGCCCCCGATTTCTGTGCTATAATGGTAACAGGATCGGGGGTGCTTGATTTGCGTAACCTGACATTATCCGGAAAGATACTGCATATCGGATGTCTGATTTTGCTGAGTATTGTCTTTTTGATCGCAATGCTGCTTCCGCTGGTCGGTCTTCTGTTCGGGCAATCTGTTTTTCTCAGACATGTGCAGACCGCCGACGGTGTTGTCACCGGTTTTGAATCGGTGCCGGTTCTGCGGTGCGGTCCGGACGGAGAAGAATATACTGCCTATGATCAGCATGCTGTTGTGCGGTTTCAGACAGCGGACGGTACGGAGCGGACATTTACCAACGAGTTTCGGGTACCGATCCGCAGTACGCTGAAGGAAGGTGTCAGTGTGACTGTCCGGTATAATGATGCGCGGGCGATGCTTGCCGATGATTATGAGCGGAACATGGCAGTATTCCTGCGGAATAGCTCTACAAAACCTTTCGCAAAAAGGATGTCAAGTGCAACGGCAAACGCATTCCGGCGGAGACCTTTCTCGCGGAGGGCGATGCCTTGCAGGTTTATCTTCCGGATGAATTCTTCGTATCTGCGAAGAAAACCGTTTCGCAGATGCATCTGCCGAAGCCGGAGATCATCTATGAGGATGCGAATCTTGTGCTGATGAAAAAGCCGGTCAATCTGCCGGTTCATGCGGATGATAAGGGCAGCAGCGATACTTTGCAGGGGCGTTTTTTGCAGTATCTTGCGGCAAGCGGCTGCTATGATCCCGAACAGGAACAGAGCTTTACGCCGGCACTCTGCAACCGGCTCGACCGCAATACGGAGGGTTTTGTAATCGGAGCGAAAACGGCTGCGGCGCTGCGCTGCGTCAATGAGATGATCCGCGAAAATCATGTTGTGAAGCAGTATTTCTGCATTACCGCAGGGATTCCGCCGAAGGTACACGATACGGTGCATGCCTATCACCGGCGGCAGGAGGGCAGACCTGCCGAGATATCCCAAACAGCGCGTGAGGGCTTCCGTGAGATTATCACAGAATATGAAGTCCTGCAAAAACATGATGATCTTGCGCTCGTGCTTGTCACGCTTCATACCGGCAGGACGCATCAGATCCGTGTGCAGATGGCAGCGCTCGGTGCGCCGTTACTCGGCGATAACCGTTACGGAAACCGTGCGGTGAATCAGAAGTATCACGAGGGGCATCAGCTCCTTGCTGCCTGCCGTCTGCGCTTCGAGGTACCGCCCGACGGTCATCTGCTTTCCGATCTCTGCGGCAGGGCATTCGGCTATACGCCGGATTTCTGTGCGCGTCACGGGTTCGGAATCTGATCCGATCCCCGGAGCCGCTGAGATTCTGCCTGTGCGGATTCCGGCGGCTTTTCTCATCCAAATTGACCAAATCGCCTGCGAAGTCTTGCAAAATCAGGCGGATTGTGTTATACTGAATACAAAATATACTGCGCTCCGAAGGAGGACATTTCATGAGAGAAATTTCTGCTGCGAAAATTACGGAAACGATCCGCGATCTTTGTATCAAGGCGAATAAGGTGCTGCCCGAATCGCTTGAAAGCTGCATCCGCTGCGGCGCCGAAAAGGAGCAGTCTCAGGCTGGAAAAGCGGTCTTTGACGACCTCTGCTCCAATCTCGATGCTGCGCGTGAGACCGGTCTGCCGATCTGTCAGGACACCGGCATGGCGGTGATTTTCATGCAGATCGGACAGGATGTGCATATCACCGGCGGCGATCTGCGTCAGGCGGTCAATGCAGGCGTTTCCGCAGGCTATCTCGAGGGTTATCTGCGCTGCTCTGTTGTCAGCGATCCGCTCGAGCGTGTCAATACCAATAATAATACGCCTGCCGTGCTGCATATTGATATTGTTGAGGGGGACAGCATCCGGATTGACGTCTGTCCCAAGGGCTTCGGCAGCGAGAATATGAGTGCGCTCAGAATGTTTACCCCTGCCGCATCGCAGGATGATATCATCGGCTTTGTGACGGATACCATCGCAAAGGCGGGAAGCAATCCCTGTCCGCCGATCGTGGTCGGTGTCGGCATCGGCGGCGACTTTGAACAGTGTGCCTATCTTGCAAAAAAGGCGCTCTGCCGCGATGTTGCAGTCCGCAATCCGAAGCCGCTCTACGCGGAGCTTGAGCAGAAAATGCTCGAATCGGTCAACCGGCTCGGCATCGGTCCGCAGGGCTTCGGCGGTACTGTCACCGCGCTGGCGGTCAATATCGAGCAGGCGCCGACGCATATTGCCGGTCTGCCCGTTTCCGTCAATGTCGGATGTCATGTGACGCGCCATGCCAGCGCTGTGCTGTGAGATTGATAGACAAAATGTACTTAAATAGTTAATTTTCTGTATGTTTTATTAGATTTGTGCATATTTGCAGTTTACGCTTGACAATTAAAGAAAACTATGGTATAATATTAC
>JAGKVC010000239.1 GCA_021152595.1 Clostridia bacterium | reverse complement strand
TCGAGGAGGAAGAGCCCGCTTTATTCGATTTACATAGCTCTTTTTCCGAAACGATCATTTTCATATACTCCTTCCTTGCCCATCGGGGCGCGTTTATCAGTTTATTACCTACTTATATCGTAAGTCATTGTCGTGTAAACGAGAATTTATATTACCCTTGCCATATAATAATCCAATTGGTTCATCAAACTCCAGAATTGTTCTGCTTCATTCACGGATAGTGTTCTATACACCATTTTCATATCCTCGCAAATTTTTGATTTTCCGGTGAGCCACTCATCTCTTGAAATTGCAAGCACACCGGCTTTTCATTGTCTTCATCCGAAAACGCATCTACCATCCCAATTTCTCTATCCATAAAGCCGCTTTCCGCCCTCATGCACTTTCACTCCCCAGAGCCGTATTTTTCAAACCGGCACTGCTCTATTACCTCGTCCCCGAGCAGCGTGATGGCCTTTTGGGGACAGCGGCTGATACAGCGGTAACACATGGTACACCGGTCTTCCGCGGTGGCTTTCCCGTCTCGCAGGGAGAGATTTTTCGTGGGGCATAAAGAGACGCACAGCCCGCAGCCCACGCATTTTTCGCTGATCTTCAGCTTGTCTGTGTATCCCGCCGTCTTGCCGTAAAACCACAGCCGCTGTCCAAAAAGTCCCTTCAGGTGGGAAAAGAAGGACAGCCCGTCCTGGGGGTAGTTTCCTTGCTTGATCTGCCGTGCGGCAGCTTCTATCTTTTGGTCGGCCTGACGGACGATCTCCCGGTTTTCCTCTGGCGTTTTCTTCAGCAGCTTGCTGTCGCAGACGGAATCCGGCATTTTGATCTGCAAACCGCCGAGTATTGTTGCCCCGAATTTCCTTAAGATTCGAGCTGTACATCCTGTTCCATCACCGCTGAAAAGCCCCATCGTATTGACGCAAAAGACCTTTTTCCCATTCCATAGAGAAGAATGATTTTTAATAAAATCACG
The DNA here is from genome assembly GCA_021152595.1 of Clostridia bacterium. Classification (GTDB taxonomy): domain Bacteria; phylum Bacillota; class Clostridia; order Oscillospirales; family Ruminococcaceae; genus Firm-04. The sequence continues at coordinate 2,477 of JAGKVC010000239.1, read as the reverse complement.
CACTATGATAGGGGCATTGGAAAACTGTGTCGGGTAGCCCAGCACAATGATGTCATGCTCTTCCAATATTTGAATCATCTGTGTATGTTCTAACGGAAAACTCTGAGCAGATACATCCAACAGTTTGACTAACTTTTCGACACAATGTTTTGTATTTCCAGTTCCGCTGAAATAGATTCCAATCATGAACGCATCTCCTGCTTCTTATTGAACTATTTCGGTTAATGCTGTATATTCTCTCAAATACATTCCTCTTCTCATTTCATCTGTCTTTGCATATGTATGATGTTTCGAAAAGATATCTATAATTTCATGTATTGAAAGCCATTTGGGGATCATTCCTGCTTCCTGCTCTCTTTGTGTCAGTTTTATTTCTGTAGTTCCAATTACCTTGCCTGTGAAGTACCTATTGATCCATTTCCAGTCCTCATAATATTCATCGATTTCAAGGATACATTCCGAAATATCCGCCACCATGCCTGTTTCTTCTGCAATTTCTCGTATGCAGCACGCTTTTTCAGATTCATTATCTTCCAAACCGCCGCCGGGAAGCATCCACTGGTCATTTCTTGTTTCATAGGAAAGTAATACTTTTGTATCATGAATTATGATGCCTCTGCAAGCCGTTCTTGTTTTATCCCATTTGCCAAAATAGTTTTCACCGACAATATCTATCACTTTCATTATGATAATCCTTTTCTCAAAAGTTTCCGGTTTATTAATTATTCATTTCTCTGACTGTTCATTGCAATATTACTTATTTTCTTTCTAACGGCACAATAAAAATCCGATCATTGGGCCTAAAAAGATCGCGAGATAAATCAGCGTGATCCACGGCTGATAATCAATATAGAATTCCCGGAATGTCAGGCTCCACGGATGCTTGATCAACACCCAGCCGAAAACATCAAACACGATACAGATCCCAGCCCACAGAAGTCCGGTCAGCAACGCCTCGCCCATTGTCGGCGCGGTAAGACCGTTCATATACAGATAGCCAAAAACGGAAAACAAAATAATATTATACAGAGGATGCCACGGCTTTGTTTTTTCATAGCCTTCGCCCATTCCATTGCTGTCCATCGGCTTCATATGCAATACATAAATATTGAATACCGTGTGCAATATGCCGATTACCGTGACGCACACATAGGCGATCCAGAACCACAGCATAGACATGCCAAAGTTTTGCATCCGCATTTCCTCCTATCCACCTTCATATTCATCTTTTCATCTCCTCAGATTTCGATTGATCGACTTGGTTTGAAAACTCCCATCCGAGTTCATGTAACGCCTTGATCCCCAGCACCGTGGCAGGGATGCGGTAACTGGGTGGAAGATTGGAAAGCACCACCACAGCCGTTCCCGTTTCCGGCTGAAATCCAAGATAACAATTATAATTTCCCGTACCTCCGTTGTGCCATAGGATTCCGTTCTCCTTATCAATGATCCACGCCATCCCGATCTCGTCCATATTGATGCCCATGGCTTTATAGTCCTCCGTGGAAGCGTTGATCACGGCGAGGCTCTTATGGCATTCAGAAAAAATGGGATTGTCCTCAAGCTGTATCCGCGCGTAGGCAAGCATATCCGTTATATTTGATGTGACCGCCCCCGCCGACAGATAGGCATCGTCCGATTTCCAATCCCAATTGTTTCCCAGGTCGCCGCTCCCGTCGGAAATTTTCGTATCGCTTAGCCCCAACTCATTTTGAGCAAAGTTATTCAGCAGCGATGTGTAGTCGGTATCGTATACCGCTTCCAGCACCAAGCCCAAGACCGCATATCCGTAGTTCGAATAGGTAAAGCCGTATTCTTCTTTCACCATGTTCAGTTCGCCCGTCTTATCCAGTACCATCTCTTTCGTGATGCCATAAAAGTCATTACGTCCCTGAAAGAAGTTCCCGATCATCGGGCTTTCAAAATAATAGCCCTTATAACCCGAGGTGTGGGTCAGCAGTTCCCTGATCGTCGGATATTTCTTGCCCTCGGGGAGCGATAGATACTGATCTATCGTGTCGCTCAGGCTGATTTCTCCCTCTGTGACCGCCTTGTTTACCAGCGCGGCGGTAAAGGTCTTGGTCAGGGAGCCGATTTCATAGGTGTGAAGTTCCTCCGGCAATATTTTCCCGTCCTTGCCATATACCGTGTACCAACTCTCCCCGCCCTTGATAATGCCCACTGTGATCGTAGCCTCGGGGGTGTCCTTCGTGGTATACGCCAGAGCTTCCTCAAAGGTAAGCCCCGGTATTTTGTTCATCTGATGTTTTCCGTAGAGCATCATGCCGATGAGAGCAGTGCTCACGCAGCAGACCGTGGCTACGGCAATCAGAAGAACCTTTTTTGTTCTTCTTTTCATTTTTTATTCAGATTCCTCCCTTTGGCATTTCCTCACAATGACGTAAACCTCTCACAGCCCCGCTTTTTCAGCCACAAATTGATTCGCTATTGCCGAATACAAAACAATAACGCAGAAG
>JAGKVC010000238.1 GCA_021152595.1 Clostridia bacterium | reverse complement strand
CGCCTGCATCATAGATCACACGGCTGTTCCGGAACGGTGCCGAACGGAGCTGCGGATTCAGGCTGACACGGTTGACCGGTCCGCCCTCCTCATCCACGGCAATCAGGATCGGCGTTTTGGCATTCGCCTGAATATTTGCGGTCATCTGCTGCACCTGCGCCGCCGATTTGCCGCGGAATGCATCCGCAAACATACACATGCCGCCGACACCGCGCCTGACCGCTGCCGTCGCCTCTGCTTCGGTTGAAGCACTGGACATCATCATCTGTGCAGCCTTTTCACGCAGGCTCATCGCCTCGATCCTTGCGTAGATATCGCGCGGCTGCTCGGGTTCTGCGGTTGTGACGGTTGTTGTTTTCGTTGTCGTTTTGGCGCTTGTGCCGGTTGTTTTCAGGGATGTGGTTTTGCCGGTGCCGGTTGTCTCGCCGGAAACCGTCGTGCCGGTGACGCGCGGCTTGGTCTGAACCGGAGCTGGGGAGCCGCCGCCGCTGGATGGGATGATCTGCACGGTCTCGTCGCTGCCGGATTTCGCTTCTGTTCGCGTTTGCTGCGTTTTTTTGCCGGTTGTAGTAATCGACGCGGTTGATGTCTGCGATGCGGTTGTATGCGGCTTTCCCGTCAGCTTGGTGACGGCCGATTCCGGTGCGGTTTCCGGATCCGTGACGGTTGTCAGCGCTGCTGTGGAAGTCACGGCTGCTGTTGTATCCGCTTCGAGCAGATCCTCAATCGCGGAATGCTCCTCCGTTACGGCACTGCCGCAGGATGTCAGCAGCAGACAGCTCGCAGCAATCAACGCAAGTTTTGCGCGGCTCATGGCGCATCCCCCAGCAGACCGAGCGTCTGCTTCCAGTAGAGGATCCGCAGCACAGAGGCGTCGATCTGCTCTTCCTCGATTGTGCCGGCGCGCACGGCGTCTGTGATCGCCTGCACGGAGCTGTCAAATTCTGCGTAGCACAACAGATCATTGCCTGCAAGCACCGCTGCAACCGCCGGATTCTCGCCGCCGGTAAACTGCGTAATTGCGTTCATATTGAGATCATCCGTGATGATAACGCCTCTGAATCCGAGATCCTCGCGCAGAATGCGGTGAACCTCGGGGGAGAGCGAGGCAGGCTGTTCACCGTCCATGCACTCGATGATATTGTGCGTCACCATGACAGAATCGGCACCGGCATCCATGCCTGCGATGAACGGCAGAAAGTCGCGTGAGGTGAATTCCAGAAACTCGCGTCCGTCATAAGCCATATTGAGATGCGTGTCGGCACTGCCGCCGTATCCCGGAAAATGCTTGAGCGTACTGCCGAGCTTTTTCTCTTTCATGATGCTGACAACGGTGTCGATATACTCCGACGTTTCCGCGGCATCGGTGCTGAAGCAGCGCGGATAGATGAAATCGCCCTCGCTGAACGGCACATCGCAGACCGGCGCGAGATTGACATTGAGTCCGAGATCCAGCAGAAAATCCGCTTTTTCCTCGGTATCGCTGCGGATCAGATCCCAGCCGCCCTGATTGAACAGGAAGCGCGGACTCCAGAAATTTGTCTCGCGCAGATTCGGATTGATGCTGACACGGCAGACACCGCCGCCCTCTTCATCGACCGAGAGCAGAACCGGAATCTCTGCCGCATCCTGAAATCCGGCGGTCATGGCGCGGACATCCTCTGCGGTTTTATATTCAAACGGCTGCGCAAAAAGACAGAGTCCGCCTGCGCCGTTTGCACAGACATAGTCGCCGACAGACGCATCCGTGCAGCCGACCAGCATCATCTGCGCTGCCTTCTGCTCGAGACTGAGTGAATCCAGAATATCAACAAGCGCCGGATCGTCAGGCGGTGTATATGCGTTCGTGGTCGTGGTGATCACGGTGGTCTCGGTCGTGGTCAGCGCACCCTCGGGATACTCGATCACACGGGAATCGTCGGTCATCGGCGCGATCGGTTCGCCGATATCACAACTGCAAAGAATCGCCATGCCGGCCGCAGGGAGCAGAATCAGCGGCAGCTTCCAAATATCTTTTTTCATTTTCATTTTCCTGTAAAGCGCAGAACCGGCATGCAAAATGTACATGCCGGATCGTGGTTTCGTATACGGATCGTGTGAAAATCAGTTCTTGAGGCTCTGCATCGGTGCAGGGATTCTGCCGCCGCGCGCGATGAACTTTTCTGCGCTCTCACGGCGTACCGGCATGACAGGTCCGACGCCGAACAAACCGCCGAAATCAAGCTCCTCGCCTTCTTTTTTGCCGATTGCAGGAATCACGCGGACAGCGGTCGTCTTGCTGTTGACCATGCCGATTGCGGCTTCGTCTGCGATGATCGCGGAGATCGTAGAGGCAGGCGTATCGCCCGGAATGACGATCATATCCAGACCGACCGAGCAGACTGCGGTCATTGCCTCGAGCTTCTCGATCGAGAGAACACCCGAATTTGCAGCGTCGATCATGCCGGCATCCTCCGAGACAGGAATGAATGCGCCGGAAAGTCCGCCGACGCTCGAGGATGCCATCACGCCGCCCTTCTTGACGGCATCATTGAGCAGTGCGAGCGCTGCCGTTGTGCCGTGCATGCCGCAGATCGAGAGTCCCATGCCCTCGAGAATATGCGCGACGCTGTCGCCGACAGCAGGCGTCGGGGCGAGCGAGAGATCCACAATGCCGAACGGTACACCGAGCATCTTCGAGGCGCGCGTGCCGACAAGCTGTCCCATGCGCGTGATCTTGAATGCGGTGCGCTTGATGATATTCGCAAGCTCGTCGATCGTGGCATCCGGATATTTTTCGATTGCTGCGCGGACAACGCCCGGTCCGGCGGAAAAGCCCTTGTGTACCAGTGCGGAAAAGCCGCCGATGAAGTTGACGCCGGTTGTTTCTGCGGCGCGCTGGAGTGTTCTTGCGAGCAGTACCGGATCGCCGCCTCTTGTCGCGCTGACGAGCATCGCGGCAGGGGTGATCGAAATACGCTTGTTGATGATCGGGATGCCGTATTCGGTTTCGATCTGCTGACCGGTTGCAACGAGCTTTTCAGCCTTGCGCGTGATCTTTTCATAGACACGGTCGCAGACGGTATTCATATCCTCCGCACAGCAGTCCAGAAGCGAAATGCCCATCGTAATGGTTCGGATATCAAGGCATTCGTCCTGAATCATGCGGATTGTTTCCAGTATATCAGAGGTATTGAGCATAGTGTCCTCCCTAAATCAGATGCGGTGCATGGAATTGAAAATATCCTCGTGCATGACGTGGATCGAGAGACCAAGCTCCTTGCCGAGCGCGGTCAGTGCCTCGGAAAGCTCTGAGAATTCACAGCTGATGCCGCGGATATCCACGAGCATGAACATCGCAAACAAATCCTGAAGCACGCTCTGCGTGACCTCGATGACATTTGCGTTCTTTTCTGCACAGATGCCGCTGACCTTGTGCAGGATGCCGACGGTATCATGACCGATGACTGTAATGACTGCTTTCATACGGAAAGCCTCCTTCTATCAATCTGGTTTTCCGGTTCCTGACCGGAGCATACTCTATTATTATACCATAATACTGCAAAAAGTGCAATGGGCGAAGGAAAAATAATTCTGACTTTTGAAAAAAGCCCGATCGGTTCTGCAACCGGTCGGGCTGAGTTTATGAGATGCAGCAGGTCAGTCTGCGGACGAAATTCAGAACCTCAAGCTGCTTGATGCCGCTTTCTGCAAGCGCACTCGGCAGCAGGAAGATTACCATTGCCGTGAGCAGCGCCTTCTGCGGTGTGCGGCTCAGACGGCTGATCACACAGATGCCTGCCGTCACGGCGAGCGCTGCCAGATAACGCAGTACAAAATGCAGCACGATAATCCCGCGGATCGTCACGGAAAACGGAATCCACCGGAACAATTCGAGACTTTGTGCAGGCGCATCCAGCGACGGAAATCCGGCATCCTGTATCAGATGCAGCAGATAAACGCCGTGCAGTCCCGTGACCGCGAGCGCCGTCAGGAGCATGATCCAGAATCCCTGTGCGGCAAAAATCCCAGATCTGCCGCGCTTTGTGCTTTTCAGCAGCATGCGCGTTTCATAGCGGTTGTCATAGGCTTTGATCCCCGAAAACGCGAAGATCAGGTACAGCAGCAGTACCATACAGCAGCGGTGTTCGGCTGCCGAATCGTGGAACAGAACCATGTAGCTCTCTGTCCGGATGAACCACGCTGCTCTGCCGGTTTGCTTTGTATACTGCGCGAGCCGGAGCATCGAATTGAGGCATTTGCGGTATGCGATCAGCTCCTGCTGCGATTTTGCCATGCTCTGCTGAATCTTCCCGATATGCCGCGTGATCCGGCTGCGCTCTGCCGATTGCGATTTATCTGTCCGCGCGCGTTCGAGATACGCTCTGCCCAGCGCAGTCTGACTGTTGCGCACGCTTTTTATTTCACCTTCGATGATATATGCCGCGCGCTCGATATTTTTCTGCGTCACCTCGCCGGAAAACAGGTCATAGAACCGTGAGGTCTCCTTTGTGACCGGTATATAGACGCGGATATCCTGCCAGAGCGAGAATCCCATGAGCGCCGTCAGCAGCAGGAGCAGCAGCCCTTTCTGCGCGATCAGCAGCTTCCAGCCCTCTGATCCGAGAAGTGTATGCACCGGAAGATGCCGCGCCATGAACTGTGCGAATTTGTCCCTGAGCGCTTCCATGCGTGCGCCGGTCTTTTTCGGATATGCAAAACCGATCAGGCACAGACTGAGTATGATCCCGAGCAGCAGCAATCCGAAGCAGAACAGCAGCATCATCCCGAAAAATCCGCACGGTCTGCCGAAGAGATTGAGATTGCAGTACTGCGAGAAAAAGATATCCGCATCGACGGCTGCAAAGACGTTCAGGAATTTGAGGTAATTCAGCCCCGAGGTCGGGACGATGAGCCGGTGCAGCAGCCATGCACTGCCGAGCCAGAGCGCGGAAAGCGTCCAGCCCGTCAGCGGATGAAACCGCGCGAGAAGTATCCAGATGAGCAGAGATATCACGGTCAGAGCGAGGATTTTCAGCATGCCTGCCGCCAGCAGATAGCCGCCGACGGTCACGCGCTGCGCACAGACCAGAAATTCCGGTATCGACTGCACAGGACGGGAAAAGCCCGGATTGCCGTAAAATCTGCATGTAAACAGAATATTGCCGCCGTAAAGCGTCAGAACGGAGACGGCTGCATGCAGCACGACCGCCAGAATCCGCCAAGCACAGAGCGGCACGCGCCCCTGCTTTGTTGCGCGCACCAGATCACCGGCGGCGGAATCCGCATCGGCGAGCAGCTCGAGAATCAGCAGCAGCGGCGCAATCAGCAGCAGATAATCTGTGATCTTGTAGCTGCGCACCGCATTGATGCCGCGGTTCTCGCCGTCGCGGAGCGTGATGCCGCTGAGCTTTGCGTAATCATGCTGCGTTTTCTCAGCGTTGCGGTCTAAATAGGAATTCTGCTTTGTCAGCTTGCCGAGGATCGACTGAGACTGTGACTGATTCTGCACATAGCTGAGATATTCGCCGTACTCCTGTTCGAGATACTGCTTTTTTTCGCGGTATTCCTCGCCTTGTGCGTTGATGCCGTACATCTTCATTGTATTGTAATAGGCGATGGACTGCTCACGCTCTGCCCTGCAATATCCCGAGAACATTGCGAGATTCACGACCGCGATCATCAGCAGGATAATCAGCCGTTTCGGGGAGAGCAGCAGCCTTTGCAGTTCAGCCATAGCGCCGCTCTCCTTTGAGATAGAGATGGCAGACATCCTCAAGCGTCAGGTTCTCGCGGACGGGCTTGCAGTTCTCCGGCAGCGGATCTGCGGCGATGCGAAGGACAAAGCCGTCGCGGTGCTGTGCGATCTCGCCGTTCGGATACTGCTCCTGCAAGGCGCGGATCTCCTCGTATGTGCCGGAGAATTCCCCGATTTTGCCCTCGGCATCCGCGAGCATATTCTGCGGCGTATCGAATGCGATCACTTTGCCGCCGCGGATCAGAAGCACCTGCTTTGCAATGCACGCGATATCACTGACGACATGCGTTGCAAGCAGCACGATCCTGTCACGGGCAAGCTCTGCGATATCATTGCGGATGCGGATGCGCTCCTCGGGATCCAGTCCGGCGGTCGGCTCGTCGAGGATGAGTACCTGCGGCTTGCCGAGCATACTCGATGCCAGCAGGACTCGCTGCCGCATGCCGCCGGAAAATGTGCCGATTTTCTTATGGGCGGCTTGTGTCAGGTTGACCGCCTCGAGCATTTTGTCCGTTTCTTCGCGGATATCCTTTTTCT
>JAGKVC010000067.1 GCA_021152595.1 Clostridia bacterium | reverse complement strand
CTTGGTATAATCGAATTTATCGACGGCTTTGAGCAGTCCCATATTGCCCTCCTGAATGAGGTCGAGGAACTGCATGCCTCTGCCGACATATTTCTTTGCAATGCTGACGACCAGACGGAGATTCGCCTCAGCCAGACGCTGTCTTGCGCCCTCATCGTGGGGGTTGTCCGCGAGGCGGCGAGCGAGGTCGGTTTCCTCCTCCGCAGTGAGGAGCGGCACTCTGCCGATCTCCTTGAGATAGATCTTGACGGAGTCGTCGTTCGAGATTTCGTCATTTGCCATTGTGACGGCAGGATCCGTCATATCCTCGACGGACATATCCTCATCTGCCAGCTCGATCTGCAAAGCAGAGCAGCGCTCCATGATGATATCCGGTTCGATCGAAAGCGTTTCGGAAGCCTCCTGTACCTCGGCAATCGTGATTCTGCCTGTTGCCTTTGCCTTTTCAAGCAGCTGATTCAGCCGCTTTTCTTCATCTGCCATTTTCTGAATCCTCCTTGGCGCCGCTGCGCCGGTCTGAAAACAAAGCGCGGATTGCACGCGCGGATTACCGTTTATTCTGCCGGATCTGCGCAAAGAACGCAGATGCATCGGCATCGCTGAGAGTTGACATATCGACATCCTGCATCGGGCGCTGCTTCAGCGTGCGGATGCAGTCCTCGACCGTCTGCGGTGAAATGTCGATCTCATCATATTTTGCCGGAATACCGGTGATTCTGCCGGTTTCATCCGGTGTGAAGTCCTCGCCGGAAAAGAGCGAGAGCGAAAAGTCATAGCCCTGCTTGAGCATTTCCGCGAGCTTTTCGTAGACTCTGCGGTGAAATTCGGTGACGAATTCCTCCGGCTTGATCCGTTCCATGACGGATTCGAGCGCATCGGGCTGCCGGAACAGATAGCAGAGGATATATTCCTCCGCAGTTGCCTCCTTCTGATGCTGGGACGCCTCCGGATTGACCGGATCACGCGGACGCAGCAAAGAGACTCTGTTCTGCCAGTCCTGTTTTTTGGCGCTGTTTTTGCGCTTTTTGATTTCGCGGTCCACCTGCGCTTCCAGAAGCTGCGTATTGATATCATAATCCTTTGCAACGCGTGAGAGATAGACATTCCGTTCCATCTCATTTGTAATGCCTGCAAGGACACTGACGGCTTTGTGCAGCGCGGTAATGGTACCGTCCTCGCTTTCCGGATCGGTGCCGTCGCGGCATCGCTGCAATTCATAGGTGAGGGCGTCGTCTGCGTCCTCGAGCAGCTTCCGGAAATAAGGTGCGCCGAATTTCTTGATATATTCGTCTGGATCCTTCGCATCGTGCATATGCAGAATGCGCGGACGCAGCCCGACGGCGCGCAGCAGATTGACCGCCTTGACGGTTGCATTCTGACCTGCGGCGTCGCTGTCGTAGGAGATCACGACCTCGTCCGCATACTGCCGCATGAGCCTGCACTGATCGGGTGTCAGCGCCGTGCCGAGCGAAGCAACGACATTTTCAAAGCCTGCCTGATGCACCGCAATGACATCCATATAGCCCTCTGCGAGGATCAGCCTTTTGGACTGTGATTTCTTCGCAAAGTTCATGGAAAACAGATTGCGTCCCTTTTTGAAGACAGGCGTATCGGATGAGTTGAGATATTTCGGCTCGCCATCCTTTTCGATGGTTCTTCCGCCGAACGCAATGACATTGCCGCGCAGGTCGATGATCGGGAAGATCACCCTGCTGCGGAATCTGTCATAGAGGTTGCCGGTTTTCTGGGAGCGGCTGCACAGATTGGCAGCGAGCAGCTCCTCATCGGTAAAGCCGAGATTTTTCATGGCATTGAGCAGCCCGTCCCATTGCTCGCCGGCAAAGCCGAGCCCGTATTTTTTGATGATATCGGGACGGAGCGCGCGCTCTTTGAGGTAGACGAGTCCGCGTTTATCGGGACCGGTGAGCTGTTTATAGTAATAGTTTGCGGCGGCGCGGTTGAGTTCGAGCAGGCGCATCCGCATATTTTCCTCGCGGTTATCCTGCGACTGCGAGGGGACGGTCATACCGGCGCGTTCGGCGAGCATCCGGACGGCATCCATATAGCCGATGCCTTCGATCTGCCGGATGAATGAGATCACATCGCCGCCTGCGTGGCAGCCGAAGCAATAGAAATGCGGATCCTGCGTATCGGCATAAACGACGCAGGACGGTGTTTTTTCGGAATGAAACGGGCAGTTGCACTTGAGCAGCGAGCCTGCGCGGATGAGCTGCACATAGCTGCCCATGACCTGCTCGATCGGGTTTGCCTGTTTGAGCTGATAGATAAATTCCTGCGGCAGCATGCAGATTCACACCCTTTCCGTTTTATATTCAATGAGAAATCAGAAATGAGAAGTGAGAAATTGCGGAGCGGCTTCGCCGTGATTCAGATATTCCCCCGCAGGCGGACACCGCAATTTCTAATTTCACATTTCTAATTCCTACCTCACATCCCACGAGCGCGGGATAAAGAGCTTTTCGTAGTCATAGATTGCGTAGTCGTCGCTCATGCCTGCGATATAGTCGCAGACGGCGCGCTCGACGGTAAACCGCTCTGCCAGCGCCTGATATTCATTGGGCATCTCATGCGGATGCTCGCTGTAATAGGCGTAAAGGCGGCGGATAAGCTCCTGCGCCTTGTGATCCTCGGTTTTCGCCGCAGAGCCGGAATAGACATTCTGATAGAGAAACTTGTGCAGCGCATCATGCGCCTGCCGGATCTCCGGCATCATATCCATCTCTGTGTCACCGTGTTCGATCACGGAGGTAATCATCGTGGTGATGCGCTCGGATTTGGAATGCCCGAGTACCGCAGTGCAGTCTTTGGGCAGATCGTCCTCTTTGAGAATGCCGCCGCGGATTGCATCGTCGATATCGTGATTGATATAGGCGATTCTGTCCGCCAGCCGGACAAGATTGCCCTCCAAGGTCTGCGCGATCATATTGGTATGGCAGAGGATGCCGTCGCGCACCTGTTTGGTGAGGTTGAGACCTCTGCCGTTTTTCTCGATGTATTCCACCACGCGGACGCTCTGCTCATAGTGCCGGTAGCCGCCGGGCGTAATGCCGTTGAGCGCGGCTTCTCCGGCGTGACCGAAGGGCGAATGTCCCAGATCATGCCCGAGTGCGATGGCCTCGGTCAGATCCTCGTTCATGCGCAGCGCACGCGCCATTGTCCGGGCAATCTGCGCGACCTCGAGCGTATGCGTCAGGCGTGTGCGGTAGTGATCTCCGATCGGAGACAGAAAAACCTGCGTCTTGCGCTTGAGCCGCCGGAATGAGGTGCAGTGCAGGATGCGGTCTCTGTCGCGCTGGAATTCGGTTCGCAGCGGACACAGCGGCTCCGGCACATCGCGGACGGCGGCATCGGCATGGCAGGCATGTTCACAGAGAATCGTATTTTCAAATTGTTCTGTCTGTTCGCGTACAGTCATTCGGCAAGCCTCCTTTTGCAGTTTCTTCTGATAAGATATACTGCATCGGGGGCAAAAAATCCTTTTTTTCGGGCGGCTTCGTGCGAATTTTGTATGTCCGCACAAATCGAAGCCGGAATTATACCGGTTGTATTATGCAAACTGTTAAGCGAATTTCCGGCAGATGATATCTGCATGAAAAACACAACCGGCACTGCGTTTGAAGCAATGCCGATTGATGTCTGATTCAGGGATGTGATTAAAACAGATTCTGGAAGAATGTGATGATTGCCTGCAATCCGCCGAAGGAGATAATGGTCATGATGATCGTCGCAAGGATCAGACCGAGGAAAATCGCCGGAACGGATTTCTTGCGGCTGACATGCAGCAGTGCGGCGATCAGTGAGCCGGTCCAGCCGCCGGTGCCGGGGAGCGGAATGCCGACGAAGAGCAGCAGCCCGATAAATTCGACCTTCCGGATCTTGTCCGCCTTTTTGCCGGTGCCGCGCTCTTTCAGCCAGATTGCGAGCTTTCGCATCCAGCCGATCTTGCAGCCCTCCATCCAGTTGAGAATCTTCTCGATAAAGAGCAGGATAAAGGGGAGCGGCAGAATATTGCCGAGGACGCAGACCGCAATGGACTGCCACATCGGGAGCTTGAGGATTGCGGCAGCGATCAGACCGCCGCGCAGCTCAAGGATCGGGATCATCGAGATAATAAAGGGAATCAGGATCGGCGGCAGTCCGCCGAGCAGTTCTGTCATTTTCTCCGCAAGCGACGCTGCGCCGCCTGCTGCGAGCAGAATCGGGATCATCGAGGATTGGAGCATACGGGATTGCCTCCGTTCATGTATTATAAATATGTATATAAGCAAATGGTTCTGCCTGCAACGGCAGGTGCATATTATTATCCCATAAAAACGCCGCGCCGTCAAGCAAATTGCGAAAAATTGCCGCTTTTGCACAAATTTCCGGCTGCATCTTCCCGAAATCGTAGATTATCCCCAAAAAGGACAGGGCAGGAATCCGGTTCCTTGATGAAATGCATAAATCGGATTTGGGGTACTTTCTTTTTTCAGCGGCTTGTGATAAAATGTAGAGGCTATATGTCAGAAGATGTCGGAAGATGTCGGAACATACAATTTTGCACAGTGAAAGGAACAAAGAGAATATGGGCTTCAAGGTAACGGATCTCTTCAAAAAGTACGGCGACAAGGTCGTCGTCGATCACCTCAGCTTTGAGATGCGCGAGCCGGGCGTCTATGCGCTGCTGGGAACCAACGGCGCAGGCAAGACGACCTCGATCCGCATGATTCTGAATATGCTTGCAAAGGACGGCGGCACGGTCGAATGGAACGGCGGACCGCTGACGCTGCAAACCTGCAATGTCGGCTATCTTGCCGAGGAGCGCGGCCTTTATCCGAAGAATACGCTGATGGATCAGCTTATGTATTTTGCATCGCTGCGCGGCGTACCGCGTGCGGAGGCAAAGCAGCGGATCAATTACTGGGCGGAGCGTCTCGAGGCGACGGAATATCTCTATCCGCCGCAGGAGGGCAAGCGTCCTGTGAAGCCGAAAAAGGCGGATCAGCTCTCCAAGGGCAATCAGCAGAAGATCCAGTTCATGCTCTCACTGCTGAGCGATCCGGAGCTGCTGATTCTCGATGAGCCGCTCTCCGGTCTCGATCCGGTCAATACGGATCTGTTCAAGAGCATCATCCACGAGGAGATCGGCAAGGGCAAATATCTGATCATGTCCAGCCACCAGATGGCAACGATCGAGGAATTCTGCACCGATCTGACGATCCTCAACCGCAGCAAGACCGTTTTGCAGGGCAATCTTGCGGAGATCAAAAAGGGCTACGGCAGAATCAATCTGTTCATCAAGGCGGAGCAGGAACTGCGCCCGATGATCGAGGCTGCCGGCATCACGATCCTCTCGAGCGTCGGCTTCTCCTATCAGTGCAAGGTCAGCGGCGAGGAGCAGGCAAACGGTCTGCTGAAAAATCTCGTGACGCAGGGCATTCCGCTGATCACATTCGAGCTGCGCGAGCCGAGCCTGCATGAGATCTTTGTGGAAAAGGTGGGCGATACGCATGAAGAACAGTAATCTGCGCGGCGCCGGAACCGTTTTCCGCTACACAGTGCAGCAGCATTATAAGACGCGCTCGGTCATTATTTTTCTGGTTGTACTGTTTGTGATTGCGGTCGCGTTGCTGCCTGCTGCCGCGCTGCTTTCCGGCAGTCAGAAGGAGGTCAGCGAGACCGGCATCAAGACGCTTTATATCCGGAATGAGACCGATTTTCCGATTGACACCGCACTGCTTCTCGCGGATGAACGCTATCAGGCGGTCAGGATTGAGGAGACCGATGCGGACGACGACACGCTGAACAAGCGCCTTGCGGAGGAATCCGAATCCGCCGCGAGCGTGATCACAATGGATGCAGAGGAATATCACTTCTCGATCAATACGCGCTACGGCAAGGACAGCGCGGTTTCCCACGCCGATGCCGCAACGCTCAACAATGTGATGGGGGATGTCCTGCACAAATCGCTGATGCAGGCGCTCGGCGTCACAGCGGATCAGGAGGATATGATCCACGCAAAGACGGTCTCGCAGGTCTCCAAGGTCAGCGATTTCCTGCGCGGCGAAGAGGAGACCAGCGCCGATACCCATGTCTTTGCGAATATCGTATACAATTATTTTATTATCATGCTCTGCGTGATTTCGATGAGCTACATCTTCCAGCAGTGCATGGAGGAGAAGGTCTCGAAGCTCGTGGAAATGCTGATGGTCAGCGTCTCCCCGACGGCACTGCTGCTCGGCAAGATCCTTGCGGTGACGGTTTTCATCTTCGGCGGTCTGGGACTGATCGCTGTCGGTTTTGTGATCTCGTATCAGATCGCAAAGCAGATTGCGGATGTTTCAGCTTTGCAGGCGGTTATCGTGAAGCTGCTCCAGTTTGATCCGACCGCGCTGCATCTGAACGCCGGAACGCTGCTGCTCTTCATCATCTGCGTGCTGCTCGTCTATGCGATGTATGCGCCGCTCAGCGGCATTGCGGGCTCCTGCTGCTCCAAGACCGAGGATACCCAGCACGCGAGCCTTGTGGTTGTCGTGGTGATGATGCTCGGCTATATGATAGGCTCCTTTGCACCGATGTTCGAGAGCGATGCAGCCAATGTATTCTTCTCGCTGTTTCCGGTCACCTCGATTTTCAGTGCCTTCCCGAATTATGTCTGCGGCAAGATTTCGCTGCCGGTGCTGCTGCTCGCGCTTGTGATTCAGGCTGTAACGGCGGTGCTGCTGATGCGGATTGCAGGCTCGGTCTATAAGATGATGCTGCTCTACCGCGGCGGATTCCCGAAGCCCAAGCAGCTCATTCAGATGCTGAAGGAATACAAGGCATCTGCAAAGCACGGAAAGGAGGATTCTCATGCAGTATAATATGAAGCGGAATCCTCTGGCAGGAACCGGAAAGGTCTATGGCTTCACGCTGAAGCAGACGATGCTCTCAAAGGGCTGGCTCGGCTCGACGATAGCGATTGCGGCGCTGCTTCTGATCGGTATACCGCTGCTTCTGTTTGCGGTTTCCTCGATCGGCAGCAAGGCGGATGAGCAGGATGATGAGACAGAGATCCGCACTGTCCTTGTCGTGGATGAGACCGAAGGCGAGGCGGATTACACCGCGCTGAAAATGGATGAATCGGAGCCGGAGTACATCTCCTGCGCCTCGATGGATGCGGCAATCGGAGAGACCGCGGAGAAAAACGACTGCGTGATTCTGCGCATCACCGATTCTGACGGCACATATGTTGCGACTGTCTATCTGCCGCAGATCACGGAGATCTCGCGCAGCAAGGCAAGCAAGCTCGGTACGCTGGTCGAAGAACGGTTCAGCGTGATTCTGATGCAGAAGGCGGAGATCACGCCGGAGGGCGCTGCGCTGCTTTCGATGCCGGTGCAGACCGATACGGCTGCGATCGGTGAAAATGCGGAGGCGGAATCCGAGGATCAGGATATGGTCGGTGAATTGATCTCGTTCATGATCCCGTATCTGATGCTTCTGCTTGTGTATATGATGGTTGTTCTGTACGGTCAGAGCATGGCGAACAGCGTGCTGCTGGAAAAGACCTCGAAGCTGATGGAGACGATCCTGACGGCGGTGCATCCGGTCGCGCTGATGAGCGGCAAGCTGCTCGCAACGGCAACAGCGGCAGTGCTCCAGCTTCTGATCTGGCTGTTCTCGCTGATCGGCGGCATGATCGGCGGCGCATTCTTCGCACTTCGCATGGTACCGGATACGAATAACACGACGGTTCAGGCGATTGAGCAGGTGACAGATACCTTTGTATCGTTCTCGATTCCGGGCGTACTGATGTCGCTGCTGATTCTCGCGCTGGGCTTCCTGCTGTATCTGTCGCTCTCGGCGGTTTCGGGTGCGCTGGCATCCAAGGCGGAGGATCTCAACAAGACCAATATCATCTTTGTGATGGTGCTGCTCGGCAGCCTGCTCCTCTGCATTTCGTCCCCGAGCCAGCTTGAACAGGGCGCAAGCACCGGAGAAATGAGCTTTATATCGGATGCGATGTGGCTCAAATTCTTCCCGTTTACGTCGATTCTCGTGGTACCGGGCGGACTGATCATGAGAAAGATCTCGCTGATGCTCGGCTGGGCGTCGATCGGCATTCTGGCTGCAACGGTTATCCTGTTTGTCGTCATTGCGGCGGTGATCTACAAGATGCTCGTGCTGTACCGCGGCGAACCGCCGAAAATCAAGCAGCTTCTCGCAATGCTGAAGGAAAACAAGCAGAAGAAACAGGGTGATTGATATGAAATACCGCATTCCGGCGATCTGTCTCGCCGCGATCCTGCTGACGGGCTGTTCTGCGGCAAAACCGGAGAGCAGCACCGAACCGGCGTACACCGGAACGGCAGTCACCGCCGGAACGGAATCCGAATCCGAACCGGAGACCGCAGCGGAGACAGAAGCCGTCACCGAACCGGAGCCGGAATCCGGCGTCACAGCCGCAGCCTACGTGCCGCGTGCATTCACGCTGCCGGAATCCGGTATTGAGATCCCTGCGGATACATTCATCGGCGTCACGGATTTCAGCGACCGCTCCGAGTTTTACAGCGCACAGTTCAAAGCGGTGTATCAGGATGCGGAATACATGCTGCCTGCGTCGGAGCTGCTTCTGATGCCGGATGATGCGTGCATCGAAGCCTGCACGGATTCCGAGCTGCTGGATCTTGCATCCGCGATGTTCCGGCAGTATAATTCGCTCTACTTCCGGCTGCGCACAAGCGGCGGCTGGCGGATGGAGAATATGACAGGGGACTATTTGCAGACAGAGACCGGCGGATATGTCCGCTTAGAGCCTGCCGGTCTGACGGCTGCACAGCTCGAATCGGATGCGGACCGGTATTTCGCGGCACAGTTTGATGATTCGGCGGATCCGATTTCAGATTATTATATCGAGCAGGACGGCAGCCTGTGGGTGCTGACCGGCTACGGCGATCCGATGTATCACCTGACCTTTGAGGCGGAGCGCCTTGTTTCGCGCACCGAAGATACGCTGGTATTTGATGTCCGCGTGATCCGCACGCCCTTCGATGAAATGCAGGCGGAGCCGGATGCAGAGATGCAGCAGTGTACGCTGATCCGCGAGGACGGCGTCTGGAAATGCGGCAGCCTCAATCCGGTCTGGTACTGATTTGTGATTATCACTAAAAATATAAATATGACTGCACCGGAATTTCTACGCGAAGCTCCGGCGCGTTTTCTTGCAAACCGCAGGAAAATATGGTATAATAGTAAGGCACTTCGCACGGATCGGCACAGCTGCTCGGTTCAGAATGCGGTATTTTCCGCATGTGACGCGGCGACTCCTTGTGCGGTCCGGAGGTCAAAACCAAATTTTTTATTTTACAGGAGGATATCCAAAATGGGCGTTGTATCTATGAAACAGCTCCTCGAAGCCGGCGTACACTTCGGTCACCAGACCAGACGCTGGAACCCGAAAATGGCTCCGTACATCTTCACGGAGCGCAACGGCATCTACATCATTGATCTGCAGAAGACCGTTCGCAAGCTCGAAGAGGCTTACAACTTCGTGCGCGAGCTCTCCGCAGAGGGCAAGTCTGTTCTCTTCGTCGGTACGAAGAAGCAGGCAGCGGATTCGATCCGCGAGGAAGCACAGCGCAGCGGCTCTTACTTTGTCAATGCACGCTGGCTGGGCGGTATGATGACCAACTACAAGACCATTCAGCAGCGCATCAAGCGTCTTGAGCAGCTCCACGCAATGGAAGCAGACGGCACCTTCGCTCTGCTCCCGAAGAAGGAAGTTGCAAAGCTGACGCTCGAGATCGAAAAGCTCGAGAAGTTCCTCGGCGGTATCAAGGGCATGAAGGAGCTGCCGGGCGCACTCTTCATCGTCGATCCGCGCAAGGAGAAGATCGCTGTTGCTGAGGCAAAGAAGCTCTGCATCCCGATCGTCGCAATCGTTGATACCAACTGCGATCCGGATGATGTGGATTATGTGATCCCGGGCAATGACGACGCAATCCGTGCGGTCAAGCTGATCGCAGGTACCATTGCAAATGCAGTCATCGAAGGCAGACAGGGTGCAGACGCACAGGCTGCTGAGGAAGCTGCTGCTGCAGAAGAAGCTGCTGCTGAGTAATTTACGGGGAGGAGAACTGAAATGGCTAATTTTACCGCAAAAGACGTAAATGATCTCCGCAAGTCCACCGGCGTCGGCCTGATGGACTGCAAGAAGGCTCTGACCGAGGCTGACGGCGATGTCGAGAAGGCAATCGTGATCCTCCGTGAGAAGGGCCTTGCAAACCAGGCTAAGAAGGCAGACCGTATCGCAGCAGAGGGCGCTGTTATCGCAGTGACCAATGCAGATCACACTGCCGGTGCAATCGTCGAGGTCAACTCTGAGACCGACTTCGTTGCACAGAACGAGGAGTTCGTCGGCTTCTGCGAAGGTCTGGCTCAGACCGTTCTCGAAGCAAATCCGGCTGACCTTGATGCACTCAAGGCAACCAAGTTCGCAGGCAAGGACATGACCGTTGAGGAGGCACTCCAGGAGATCTTCCTCAAGTTCCGTGAGAACCTTCAGATCCGCCGCTTTGCACGCCTCGAGGGCGTTGTCAAGGAGTATGTCCACTTCAATAAGAAGGAAGGCGTTCT
This sequence comes from Clostridia bacterium, assembly GCA_021152595.1. GTDB lineage: Bacteria > Bacillota > Clostridia > Oscillospirales > Ruminococcaceae > Firm-04. Next base: position 15,967 of record JAGKVC010000067.1, on the reverse strand, counting down.
CGTTGCAGCATCCACCGATGCAGGCGCAACTGCTGAGGTTCTGGACTGCCTGAATGACGTTGCACTTCAGGCTGACGCAATGAAGGCAACCTACCTGACCAAGGAAGAGGTTCCGGCAGACGTCATCGAGCAGGAGAAGCAGATCGTCATGGCACAGATGGCTGAGGATCCGAAGATGGCAAACAAGCCTGAGCAGGTTCTCGCAAAGATCGCAGAGGGCAAGCTCGGCGTTTACTTCAAGGACAACTGCCTGCTCTGCCAGGAGTTCGTCAAGGGCGAGGGCGAGTCGATCGAGCAGTATGTCGCTGCATGCGGCAAGAAGATCGGCGCTCCGATCAAGGTGAACAGCTTTGTCCGCTTCATCTGCGGTGAGGGCATCGAAAAGCGCGTGGACGATTTCGCCGGCGAAATCGCAAGCATGCTGAAATAAGTAAGTAAAACCGCCTGCCGGAGAAGAAATTTTCCGGCAGGTTTGCTTTTTTGTGTGCGATTTCGCACAATGCGGCTTTCAGAAAACCGCAATATAGTTCATATATCTGCTGAATTTGATACGCTTTGAGCAATATAATCTCAAAATCAGAAAATCAATGTGTTTTTGGTCATAAACATGATACAAAAAGTCATTGCATTTTTCTTCAGATTCAGTTAAGATATAGATGGTATCATGTGAACGTGGATGAAGAAGGGGACATCCACCTCACGGTACGGTCTGCATCTTGTAGCCGTATTACCGCATACATACATAATTGGAGGAGTATGAACATGAAAAAAACGAAGATCATTTCCGGCCTTATGGCTATGGCAATGACAGTCATGAGTCTCGGTATTTCCGCTTCCGCAGCCGACAGCGTTGCTGTGAAGATCGGCACGGATACCGTGAAAGCCGGCGAGGCATTTTCTGTCGATGTCAATCTGAGCGGTGTGCCGTCCAGCGGCATCAGCTCTGTCGATTTTGCTATCAACTATGATAGCGGTCTGAAGATTACCGATGTCAAGCTCGGTACCATCGGCGACACCGGTGCAAAGGCTGAAGAGGGCGACCTCGGCGATACCGTTTTCAACTGGTATGACAACGGCAAGCAGATCGTCATCGTCTGGGCAACCGGCCTGACCGATTCCAAGTACTGGATCAAGTCCGACGGCGTGTTCGTTACGCTGTCCGGTACTGCTCCGACCTCTGAGAACACCTACAAGCTCAGCGTCGGTGCTGCAAACCGTAAGACTTATCCGGATTCTTCCGAGGATGCTTCCACTTATTTCTCTGCTGTCGGCACTTCCGGCACCACCAACTATGACGGTGCATTTACTGCCGGTGCAGTTGAGGTAAAGGGTGAAGATGCGGAGCCTGTCTGGGGCGATGTCAACGAAGACGGCAAGGTCGACGTTTCCGACGCAGTTCTGCTCGCACGCTTCATTGCTGAGGATAAGTCCGCTTCCGTTACTGCACAGGGCCAGAAGAATGCTGATGTTACGCACGACGGTCAGAGAACCGGCGATGACACCATCAAGATTCTGCAGTACATCGCAAAGCTCGTTACCGATCTGTCCAAGTAATGTAAACCAACCGATTCGCACCGCTTCAAGCAAGCGGTGCGAATTTTTTTGTGCGGAGAGCGAAAAATCCGTGTTTTGCTATTGCATCTTTCGGGAAAGTGTGGTATAATATCTGTATGTGCCTGCATGAAAGCAGGAATAAACCGGAAAGGATTGAAAAATACTATGTTCAATGACCTGATTGATACGATCGGCTATGTCGAAAAATGTGATCCCGATGTCGGCGCAGCAATGCAGAAGGAGCTTGCACGCCAGAGGCGCAATCTCGAGCTGATTGCGAGCGAGAATATCGTTTCGCCGGCTGTTATGGCAGCAATGGGCTCTGTTCTGACCAACAAGTACGCGGAGGGCTACCCGGGCAAGCGCTATTACGGCGGATGTGAAGCGGTTGACATCGTTGAGGAAATCGCAATCGAGCGCGCAAAGAAGCTCTTTGGCGCACAGTTCGCAAATGTTCAGGCGCATTCCGGCGCACAGGCAAATACCGCTGTCTACTTCGCACTGCTCCAGCCGGGCGATACCGTTCTCGGCATGAGCCTTGCACACGGCGGCCACCTGACGCACGGTTCTCCGGTCAACCTTTCCGGAAAGTATTTCAACTTCCTCTCCTACGGTGTCGGCGATGACGGCACACTGGATTACGATGCTGTTGAGAAGCTGACGAAGGAGCATCACCCGAAGCTGATCGTTGCCGGTGCGTCCGCATATCCGCGCGCAATCGACTTCGCAAAGCTCGCTGAGATCGCACACAGCAACGGCGCAATGCTGATGGTCGATATGGCACATATCGCAGGTCTGGTCGCAGCAGGACTGCACCAGTCTCCGGTCGGTCTTGCCGATGTCGTCACCACCACCACCCACAAGACACTCCGCGGACCGCGCGGCGGCCTGATCCTGACCAACGATGAGGAGCTCATCAAGAAGATCAACAAGGCAATCTTCCCGGGCACACAGGGCGGCCCGCTGATGCATGTGATCGCAGGCAAGGCAGTCTGCTTCGGCGAGGCACTCAAGCCGGAGTTCAAGGCATATGCACAGCAGATCGTCGATAACGCACAGGCACTCGCAAAGGGACTGCTCGCACGCGGCTTTGATCTCGTTTCCGGCGGCACGGATAACCACCTGATGCTCGTTGACCTTCGTCCGGTTCACATCACCGGCAAGGAGATGGAGCACCGTCTTGACGAGGTCTATATCACCGTCAACAAGAACGCGATCCCGAACGATCCGGAGAAGCCGATGGTCACGAGCGGCATCCGCGTCGGTACACCGGCAGTCACCACCCGCGGTCTTGTCACCGAGGATATGGAGAAGATCGCCGAGTTCATGTATCTGACCGCAACCCAGTTTGATACCAAGGCGGATGAGATCCGTGAGGGCGTGAGCGCACTCTGCGCAAAGTATCCGCTCTACGAGTAAGATAAAAAAGCGAAGCAGGACAAGTGATTGTCCTGCTTCGGCTTGCAGAGTTGTATCGCATCGTTTTATAATTGTATCGCACACGCGCATTCCGCGGAATCCGATACAGGTTCAGTTTACACATAATCCGATGAGATCCCATGATCGGCATAATGAAAGATGATACGTGATTTTCCATCTGATTTCTCAAAAATGGGATTCTTAACGGTTTGCGCAGCAACACCGTAGGATAGCTAGCCCTTAAGCAGGGGTATGGGGACAGGTCCCCATTATAAATCCGTCGGAGACACATTATTTACAAACCGAAGCAGGACAATTCGATTGTCCTGCTTTTGGCGTGTATCAGAAAATCAGGAGTTGAACATCATGGATTTCAATGTCATGCACATTTTGCTTGACTGCGGCATCATTCTGCTTGCGACAAAGGCGATCGGCATGGTAACGCGCAAGATCGGGCTGCCGCAGGTTGTCGGAATGATCATCGCCGGTCTGCTGATCGGTCCGGCGCTGTTCCGCGGCACAGGCTTTGCAGGCCTCATCCACCCGACCGAGATCGAGATGGATGTCCTCAAGAGCTTCTCGCAGATCGGCGTTGTCTTTATCCTTTTCTCGAGCGGTCTGGAAACGGATTTCCGTGAGATGAAGCGCAGCGGTGCGGCGGCGACCTGCATCGCGCTTGCCGGAGTCATTGTCCCGATTTTATTCGGCACAGTTGTCGCGCTGCTGTTTATGGGCGGACTATCGGCTGCACATGACAACGAAAAGCTGATGAACGCGCTGTTCATCGGATGTATTCTCTCCGCGACGAGCGTCGGCATCACGGTCGAGACGCTCCGTGAGCTCGGCAAGCTGAAAACGAAGATCGGTACGACCGTGCTGAGCGCCGCGATCATCGACGACGTGATCGGCATTGTCGCGCTGAGCATCATCACAGGACTCGGCGGCGAGGGCAATATCTGGATGACGCTGCTGCGCGTAGCCGGATTCTTCGTGTTTACGATTGTTGTGGGATATCTGCTGCGCCGTGCATTCAAGCTCATGGTCCGGATTTATCCGCACAAGCGCCGCACGAGCATTTTCGCATTTGCAGCCTGTTTCTTCTTCGCATATGCCGCTGAGGAATTCTTCGGCATTGCGGCGATCACAGGCGCATACATGGCAGGCCTGATGCTGAGCGGACTCGGCGACAGCCAGTTCGTGGACAGAAAGGTCATCGTCAGCAGCTACATGTTCTTCACGCCGATGTTCTTTGCGTATATCGGCATCAGCGCAGATTTCAGCGCATTCCATTGGTCGATGTTGCAACGATCTTCCTGATCATCACCAGCTCGATCCTCTGCCCGATTCTTTTGAAGCTCGTATTCCGCGGCCATCAGGATCCGGAGCTTGCGGCAGCGACCGCGCACAGTGTCACGATTTCCTCGGAAGCACTGGAAAATGTCCATCATAATATTGACGGCGGAACTGACGAATAACGCAGATCAGAACAGCGGCTCCGTGATTTTGTAATCGCCGTAGACGGAGAATGTGCCGGGAACCGGTGCATAGATGCAGTCACGGAGCTGATAGCCGTTTTTGAGCTTGATTGTCACGAGCCGGAGATCCTTCGTCCAGAATTTCATGGCTTCCTGATAGACCGCGTCATTTGCCGCCTTGACGGTGCTGTCCTCGAACCAGATCTGATCCGTCTCCCCGAATTCGGCGGTATAGGCGTCAAAGTATGCCTGCGCGATGCCGTTCTCCCCGATATCCTCACCGAGCTTGAGGAATTTGTCGATGAAATCAGAGAGCGCGGCGCTGTCGGTGATGGTTTCGAGCAGCTTGCCGTCCTGATCCTTGATCTCGACGGCTTCCAGATCCTCACCGCCGCCGATGCCGTAGGAGGCGCAGACGGCCCAGATCGAGGTCTGCTGATCGAGATACTGAAATCCGGAAAGCTCATAGGCACTGATGCCGTCCGCCTGCTCGAGCAGCACGATCGCATTGTTTTTGCCGGCGTCGGTCAGCGGCTTGCAGGCATAGAGCGGACAGTTCACGGTTCCGTCCTCTGAGGGAAAGCTCAGCGTGCCGAGCTGTTCGCCGCAGAGCGCTTTGGTGACGGCATCTGTTTCCGGCAGATACGCCTGAACGGTGCTGAGGTCGCATTTTGCGTAGTATGCGCCGTCGAAGGAGAGCGTATCATAGACGGCGCGATAGGCAGCTTTCGTCACCTGATTGCCGATATGCCGCCAGAGCAGCAGCCAGATTCCGGCGAGCAGCAGGAACACTGCAAGAATAATCAGAATGACCATGTGTTTTTTGAGAAATGCTTTCATATTGACACTCCTTGTGAAAAATAGCTGCCTATATTATACCTGATTCTGCCCCGTGCGTCAAGCATACCGATGAAAGGAGCATATCCATGAAGCTGATTTTGGCATCCGGCTCTCCGCGCAGAAAGGAACTGCTCGGAAAGCTGAATATTCCGTTTGAAGTGATTGTCTCGGATTGTGACGAGACGCTGCCGGAGGGGATTCCGGCGGATGCTGCCGCGGAGCTGCTTGCAGTGCGGAAGGCGGCAGCGGTCGCAAAGGAACATCCCGATGCGGTTGTGATCGGCGCAGATACGACCGTTCTGCTTGATGATGAGATTCTCGGCAAGCCGCAGGATGAAGCCGACTGTAAGCGGATGCTTCACGCACTCTCCGGCAGGATGCACAAGGTCGTGACGGGCGTTGCGATCTTCTGGGACGGCCATTCCGCGAGCTTTTCCGATGAGACCGGCGTGCAGTTCTATCCGCTCTCGAATGCGGAGATCGACGCCTACGTAGCCTCTCCGGAACCCTATGACAAAGCCGGTGCATACGGCATTCAGGGGCAAGGTGCGCTGCTTGTCGCAGGCATCCACGGCGATTATTATAATGTTGTGGGACTGCCGGTCGCACGGCTTGCGCGGCAGCTCCGTGATTTCCGTCTGATCTGAGAGAGGGGGGCGGCTGCAATGCTGACATTTCTCGGACGCGGCTCTGCGTTTACGGAATCGCAGAACAGCGCATTTTTCACGGAAGGCAAAGCCTTGATTCTGCTGGACTGTGCGATGTCCGCCTTTCATGCGCTGCTTGCGCGCGGCATCACGCAGAAGCAGATTTATGTTCTCGTGACGCATACGCACGGCGACCATGTCGGCGGAATTCCGATGCTGATTCACTGTGCGCGGTATATGAGCGGTGCGCATGTGACGGTGATCGCGCCGTCTGCGGAGGTCGCGGAGGATCTTGAATATCTGATCGGGCGGCTCGACGGCTGCGACAAGACCGCGTATACGATCATAACAGCGGATGCAGCGCCGTTCCCGTGGCTTGCCGGTGTGATTCCGGTGAAGCATGCGGAGACGCTTGCAGGGCGCTGTTTCGGCTACCGTCTGCGCCTCGGCGGAGCGGATGTGCTGTATACGGGCGATACGTCGGAGCTTGCGCCGTTCCTGCCGTATCTGCACAGCGGCGCATATCTTTACACGGAAGCGGCATGCTTTGACAGCGGCGTGCATCTTTATATTGACAGGGTGCTGCCGGAGCTGGAGCGTCTGTGTGCAGAGGGTGTGCATGTTTATCTGATGCATATTGACGATGAAGCGCAGATGGCGGAAAAGATCAAAGGCACCGCAATCGAATTTGCACCGCTTGTCTCGTAACACCGGCGAATAAAAGTTTTGGTCGAGCTTTTTCAAAAGCTCGCAGGTTTCCAAAGGGCAGCGCCCCCATTCCGAATCCATCGGAAATACGAAATCATACTCAAAAACCGCACAAGGCACGCTGCCCTGTGCGGTTTTGCTTATTCGTCGTCGTCCGGTACATACTCAAAGAGATCGGCAGGCTGACAGTCGAGTGCGCGGCAGATGGCATTCATCGTTTCAAATTTGATGCCCTTCATCTTGCCGGTTTTGAGATTTGAGAGGTTGACGTTTGTCATGCCGACGGTATCCGCCAGCGCATTGAGGGACATTTTCCGGTCTGCCATCATGCGGTCGAGTCTGATGATAATCGCCATGTCGCCCTCCTCACGCAATGAGATCGTTTTCTTCCTGCAAGCTGACGCCGCGGTCGAATATTTTTCCGATCATGAAAATCGCAAAGCCGATGACCAGCATATAGAGCGATTCGATTCTCGGCGGCAGATAGAGATACTCAAATTTCGCAGCCTTGAGGATGAATTCGAGCAGCCCCGGCACGATCGCCAGCGAGAATTGCAGATATCCGATCGCTTTGATCCGTCTTGCATTATTTTTTGTAAACGGCGTATGATCCCTGCTGTTATCGGCAATCAGCAGAACAAGCACGAGCATGGCTGTCAGGATAACCGAATACGCAAGATTCCGTGCTTCATGAATGATTGTACAGTATTTGAAATCGGTGTTTCCGCTGCTGTCGAGCAGCATATAGTCATTGGGATTGACATCGCTGAGGTATTCTCCGTTCCGGAAGAGCTGCCAGATCTGCTGTCCGTCCGAAACTTTTCCGACGGTCTGATGTTTCAGAGCATAGCTGTCCTTGCCGTTGACGGCGGCAAAAATAAAGTCTTTGGCGTGGAAAATCAGCAGTATGATGAAGAACTGTGTAATGCATGAGTAGATGAGCTGCTTCGAGTATCGCTTCGGCTTTTTCGTTGTGGCTGCATGTTGTTCGTTTGCTGCTTTTTTGGAATGATACATGATTCATACCTCCTGTAAAAAGACTGTGTTGTTGTGTGTCTGTCAGCCCGATGATTCAAGTATAGCACAAGAATTAAAGAAAGTCAATAGATAATTAAAGAAACACTTTAAGAATTTATGGAAATTCTAATCCAGACGAATCTGCTCAGCCGTCCTTTGTGCAGGATGCACAGAGCTTTGCACAGGGGAGCAAAGGAAAACTACTTGACAGATCGCAGAAAATCCTGTAAAATAGTATATGTGGAAATTTGCGCAGCAGGAGGAGGTGGCTGATATGCCGGAAACAGCATGGCGCATGGATCACGGCAGCACAGAGCCGCCGTTCGTGACTGCGGCGGCGCCGCCCTGAATACGCATCTGCCGGATCAATCTGATTCCGCGGATGAAACCGCCGGACGGCGGCGATTTATGAGGTTCCGTGATCTGATTCCCGAACCCCGATCCGAACGAATACCCCCGAAGAAAGGATTTTATATATGATTTTATTGGACGATATTAAGAATGAACTCGTCAATGCCCGTCCCGAGGTCAAAGAGCTCGGCGAGGTGCTGCAAATCGAGCGCGCAAAGGCGGATCTCGGCGATCTGCGCATCCAGATGGAATATGACGGCTTCTGGGATGATCACGAAAAGGCACAGAAGGTCACGCAGAAGTGTAATACGCTCGAGCGCAAGATCGAGAATTTCGAGAAGCTGCAATCTTTGCTCGAGGATACGATCGAGCTGATCGAGCTTTCGCTGGAGGAGGGCGACGATTCCTCGAATGAGGAGATTTTCGCGGATGCAGAGGCATTCAAGAAGAAGCTCGAGGAGGAGAAGCTCAAGTCCCTGCTGACCGGCGAATATGACAACTCCAACGCGATCGTGACGCTGCACGCAGGCGCAGGCGGCACCGAGGCGCAGGATTGGTCGCAGATGCTTTACAGAATGTACAACAAGTATGCGGATACCCACGGCTTCAAGGTTGATCTGCTGGATTGGCTCGACGGCGATGAAGCAGGCATCAAGTCTGCATCGTTCATGGTCGAGGGCGAAAATGCCTACGGCTTCCTGAAATCCGAGGCAGGCGTTCACCGTCTGGTGCGCGTTTCGCCGTTCGATGCATCCGGCAGACGGCATACGTCCTTTGCTGCGGTCGAGGTCATGCCGGAGCTTGCGGATGATGTCGAGGTCGAGATCCGCCCCGAGGATATCGAAATGCAGGTGTACCGTTCCAGCGGCGCCGGTGGTCAGCATATCAATAAGACCAGCTCGGCAGTCCGTTTGAAGCACATCCCGACGGGGATCGTGGTTTCCTGCCAGACACAGCGTTCGCAGTTCCAGAATAAGGATTACTGTATGAAGATGCTGCGTGCAAAGCTCGTTGAGATTCAGGAGCGCGAGCATCTGGAAAAGATCTCGGATATCAAGGGCGACCAGCTCAAGATCGAGTGGGGCAGCCAGATCCGCTCCTATGTTTTCATGCCGTATACGCTCGTCAAGGACGTCCGCACGGGCTGCGAGACGGGCAATGTGCAGGCGGTCATGGACGGCGACCTCGATGCGTTCATCAATGCGTATCTGAAGGCGCTGTCGCACGGCACACTGAAAGCCGGCACCGCCGCAACCGAGGACTAATTTCATATCTGCTGTCTGCGTCAGGGCGTTCAGGCTCCCTGACGCAGACTTTTTATATGGCATTCATTGCAAAATGCAATCTTAATAAATCTTAATGTAATATATACTTGACATTCTGCAAAATATCGTGTATAATAGGATCATGAAAGGAGGAACGCCGATGAAAAACATCAAGCTCAAGATCGCCCGCATGGAACATGACATGAATCAGGAAGCACTTGCGAAAGCAGTCGGCGTGACAAGGCAGACCATCGGGATGATCGAATCCGGCAACTATAACCCCACCCTCAATCTGTGCATTGCAATCTGCGATGTACTCGGCAAAACCCTCAATGACTTATTCTGGATCCCGACCGAAGAAAGGAAGAACGATGATGAAAACAAGTGCTGAACAAATGGTTGAACGCTACAAGGCAGATGAGCGCACGGCGCAGGTCAATGAAAAGGGGCTTGCAGCCTGCGGCGTCGCGGCGATTTTCTATGTCACATTCCGGATCATTTATGTCGGCTTTCGGGGCGGACTTGCGGTTCCGGAGCTGGTGCTGCTGTTTGTGATGGCAGCGATGATGTCGCTGGTGAAAAAGAAGAACAATTTGCAGGAGCTGCCGGTGCTGTTCGGCAGGAGACTGGATCCGGCACCGGAGGCATTCCCGAAGCGCCTGCTGCTCTATGTGCTGAGTGCGCTGCGGCTTTCCGTCGCATGGACGCTGCTGGATGTATTCGGCAAGGTGACGGGACTGGATTCCATGCCGCTCACAGTGGTAATGGATCTGACGCTCGGTACGCTGGTCTTTGCGCTGATTGACATGCTGATCAATGAGAAGCAGATTCGCGCATACCGCAGGGAGCAGGCAAGGCTCGATGCGGAGGAAAACCGTCTTTATTGAGACAGTGTGATCGGAGCGGCTTTGCTGGGGCGCGGCTCCGTCTTGCGAAAGCATTTCGGATACGCAACACGCTGAATGAGAACGCGGCGAAGCCGAAATATAAGTTTTGGTCGAGCTTTTCCAAAAGCTCGCGGAGTCCAGAGGCAGCGCCTCTGGTCGCTCGTCGCAACGAGCGAAATTCTCTTGGCGTAAGGAGCAACGCAGGGCTCCCTGAGTGAATTGCAGAGCAATTCACAGATTGCTGCGAAGGCTCAAGCAGTAATCATTCCCGCCTCTATCCTTATTTTAATATATGAATCTGACAAAGCCGCTCCGGTCATTGCGATCGGGGCGGCTTCGCTGTTGCGCGCACATAAAAAAAATCGGGATCGCCGGAAACGAAACGGTAAATCCTGATGATCCATTTTTTTCTGAAAAACACTTGCATTTCCTGACAGGATATGTTATAATAAAACGGTATGGGCCAAAAAACAAAGAGCTTTCCGGAAAAGGGGGCATAAATGAAGAAGCAATATCTCGAAATCGGCAAGATTGTCAATACGCACGGTCTGAACGGCATGGTCAAGGTGATGCCGTGGTGCGACAGTCCTGAATTTCTCAGCGAATTTGAAACGCTTTACCGCGGCAAGGATCACACCCCGATGAAGGTCGAGCGCGCCGCAGTCCAGAAGAACATGGTGCTGATCAAATTTGCCGGTGTAGATACGCCGGAGGCGGCGAATGCGCTGCGCAACGTGATTCTGTTCATGGACCGCAATGATGTCGAGCTGGATGACGATACCTATTTCATTCAGGATCTGCTTGGCATGCGCGTCGTCGATGCAGATAACGGCACCGAATACGGCAAGCTGCATGATGTCCTGCAAACCGGCGCGAATGACGTCTACGAGGTCGAATCGCCCACGGGAAAGATGCTGCTTGTGCCGGTGATTCCGGATGTCGTGCTGAACGTCGATTTTGATACAGATACCATTACGATCCGGCCGCTGAAGGGACTGTTTGACGATGCAGATTGAGATTGCGACGCTCTTTCCGGAGATGTGCGAGGCGGTGCTTTCCGAGAGCATCATCGGCAGAGCGCGTGCAAAGGGCGCGATCACGGTCAACTGCCACCAGATCCGCGCGTATACAAAGGATAAGCATAACCGCGTCGATGATTCGCCGTTCGGCGGCGGCATGGGCATGGTGATGCAGGCGCAGCCGATCTATGACTGCTGGCAGGCGGTTCGGGCGCAGTCTGAACTGCCGATGCACACGATCTATCTTTCGCCGAAGGGCAATGTCCTGACGCAGCAGCGCGTGCGCGAACTGGCGGAGATGCCGCGGCTCTTTTTACTCTGCGGACATTACGAGGGCATTGATCAGCGCGTGATCGACCGGATTGTCGATGAGGAGATCTCGATCGGGGATTATGTCGTGACAGGCGGCGAACTGCCTGCACTTGTGCTGACGGATGCCGTGGCGCGCATGTGTGAGAATGTGCTGCCTGCGCCGGATGCCTACGAGGAGGAGAGCCATTATAACGGGCTTCTGGAATACCCGCAGTATACCAGACCGGAAATCTGGGAGGGCGAAGGCGTACCGCAGGTTTTGCTCAGCGGACATCACAAAAACATTGCACAATGGAGAGCGGAGCAGAGCCTCGAAATCACCCGAAACCGGCGTCCGGACCTTTGGTCAAAATGGTTAAAGGAGCATTGTTGAGGCGACCTTTGGCACTTTCAACAAATTGTTTTGTTGAAAACTGTTCACCCCACCAAGGGTTTTCAACAATTTATTTTCGTGAAAATAGCCAAACGAAGCATGCTTCCATTCCCCCGAATGTAGCATAGGGGAGAAATTTGGGAGCAGATATAGATTTTGTGTAGAAAAGAGATTGACGAACCTGCAAAAAAACAGTATAATGATAGCGTGGTTCCGTAAATGTCAAAAGCGATCGGGATTTGAAACAAATATTCTGTGCTATACATGCTGTATAATCGAGAAGGGCTTATAGATAGGATTGTACGGCTGGTCAGGCAGCAACGTACAGACAGTGTGCAGCGCAGAACGGTCAATCAGCTTTTGAACTTGCGAATTTTTTTCCGTGTGTGACGGAGCGATACGGAGCACATTTCCGATTGTCCGCAAATTGGGTCTTATGAAATTATAAAGGAGAGAAAGTATATGTGTATTAAAGATGTCATGGTTCAGAATCAGGTCGGCTTGCATGCCCGTCCGGCTACATTCTTTATCCAGAAGGCAAATGAGTTCCGCTCTGCAATCTGGATCGAGAAGGAAGAGCGCCGCGTGAATGCAAAGTCGCTGCTGGGTATCCTCTCGCTGGGTATTGTCGGCGGTACCGCGATTCGCATCATTGCTGACGGCACTGATGAGGAGCAGGCGGTTGCATCTCTGGTTGAACTCGTTGACAGCGGTTTCAGCGACGAAAGCCGCTGAGCACAGGCAAATCCGAAATATATAGGCAGAGACCGAAAGGCTCTGCACTTTCGCAGCCTTCCTGACTTCAAGCTGCATCGAATTAGAATGGACAGAAGGGGCGTTTCACACCGAAGCGCCCCCTTTTTTATACTTTTTCCTTTACCGCGGTAATACTTTAATACGGTTCGTATCAGCGCGGATTACGCTGCGGAGGCTGCAAGAGAAGCAGTCTGCGCATACATGTTTTCGGCAAATATGCCGTAGCCTCTGGTCGGATCACGCACGAATACATGCGTCACAGCGCCGACCAGCCTGCCGTTCTGGAGGATCGGGCTGCCGCTCATGCCCTGCACAATGCCGCCCGAGCGCGCGAGCAGTTCCGGATCGGTGACATGGATCACGAGATTCCGGAGCGCTGCATCCTCGCCGCGGATCTCCTCGATCTCCACGCGGTAAGCCTGCGGAAAACTGCCGTCGAGCGTCGTGTAGATGAGGGCATCGCCGCGCGAGATATCCTGCCGGAAGCCGAGCGGTACGGCGATCTGCTTTTCGGGAAGACTGCTGAGCGTTCCGAAAATGCCGCTTGCCGTATTGGCTGAGAGCGTCCCGATGCTGTTTCGGGTGTCGAATCTGCCGAGCAGCTCACCGGGCTTTCCGGCGCCGCCCGGGATAATATCGCGCACGGAAACCGCGATCACATCACCGGAGGCAAGCGGAATCTGCTCGCCGGTATCCGCATCACAGACCGCGTGACCGAGTCCGGCAAATGCGATCTGACCGTTTGCATCGGGCGTATAATAGGTTACGGTGCCGATGCCTGCGGTACTGTCGCGTACCCACATGCCGGTCTGCCAGCGGCGTGCTTCCGGCGCATAGAGCGGCTGTACGGAGACTGTTTTCAGCAGATCACCGCGCCGCAGTGTTACGGAGACCGGTTCGCCGCCGGAATCTGCGACTGCCTGCTGAATTTCCGCATTGCTGCCGATCCGGCTGCCGTTGACCGCCTCGATGATATCACCTGTGCGGATTCCGGCATCTGCTGCCGGACAGCGGCTTCCCTCAGACGCATGCACCTCGTTCAGCGAGATCACCATGACGCCTGCCATCAGCATCCGGATCCCGAAGGGTTCGCCGCCGATATAGACATTTGCAGGTCCGAGCGTCGTCAGCGAAACCGTCTTGACGGGGAACATCCCGAAAAGCCGCAGCTCCGCTTCCTGCGCCTGCGGAACCGTGGGCGCACGATGTGCAAATGTGACCGGCAGAACGGTCTCAACGGAAAGCGGACGGTCAGCGTCCGTATAAAAATGATCCGGCAGGCTGTGTGCATAAAACTGAACCGCACCGCAGAGACTGATCAGGAGTGCGGCAGCGCTTGCGGCAATCCGCCGGAGCCCGAATCGTTTTTTGAGAAAAATCATTTGCGTCCTTCCTCTCTGCGGAATCCGAAATGTTGATCGTGAGTTCCGCACAGAATCATTATGCGCAGAAATCAAACCGGCACACCTCAAAATTGCAGTCAGTTTTTTTTCCGGAAGATGCATTGGCATCGGATGGAAACGGAGGAAGTCTATGGAAAAATACAGAATGACGACTGTCGGCGCGCTGCTGAAAGCGCTCTGTGCGGATCTGCGGCAGCCGTTCGCAGCCGATGATGCATGGTGCATGTATACCGCCGGAACGGATGCCTTTGCGCCGGAAACGCCCTGTTATCCCTCGGATTATCCCGATTTCGGGGACGGGGGACTGGTACATCTGCCGCCTGATGCGGTGCGGCAGGGCATGACGGCTTATCTTGCGGATGAGCTGCTCTGTGATGTCGTTTCGGAGATGCTCGACCGGAATAACAATGCCGGTCCGGAAGCGCTGACCGCCGCGCTCAATTATTATCTGGAGCATGACGCGCTGCCGCCGCAGCAGGGGAAAACGCTGCATCAGCTCGATCAGATTTTGCAGGGATATCAGTGGGGACGCGGCTTTCAGGTGCCGCGCGGCATTCTCGCGGAGCCTGCCTGTGATCTTTCGCTCGCGCTGGAGCTCTTCTACCGTGCAGGCGGATATGACTATCTGAAGGAGGAACGCCGTGCGCTGAATTCTGAGGCGCTGGTCTTTCTCAGTACGCTTTATGCGCAGATCACCGCAGGAAAATATCAGCGCTCGATGCGGCATTATGCGATTCCGCTGACGAATATCCAGCGCTATAAGCTGGAACGGCATCAGGTTCCTGCCGTTTTCCTGACCGATCTCTGAACGGCAGCGAATAGCAGAAAAAGTCGGGCGGCTTTTTCGGATTTGTGCTATACTGAAACCACAGCAGAGAGAGGAGCGTGAGCGCATGAACAGCTTGTCGGACGGCATCCGGAACGCGATTGCATACATTGAAGCGAACCTGACCGAACCGGTGCGGATCGAGGATATCGCTGCAAAAGCGTATGTTTCGCCGTATTATTTCCAGAGAATGTTTCATGCACTCTGCGGCATTCCGGTGGGGGAGTATATCCGCTGCCGCAGGCTTTCCGCAGCCGCGCAGGAGCTTTCCCATTCCGATGCGCGCGTGCTTGACATTGCACTGAAATACGGCTACGAATCGCAGGACAGCTTTTCGCGTGCATTTCAGCGCTTTCACGGAGTATCTCCCTCTGCCGCCAAGGAATGCGGCGTGCATCTCAAGGCATTTGCACCGCTGCAAATCAAAATTACATTGGAAGGCGGTTCAGTTATGGAATACAAAATCGTAGAAAAAGCAGCATTTACGGTACTCGGAAAGGGCAGAACCTTCTCTTTTGAGACATCGTATCAGGAGATTCCGAAGTTCTGGGCGGCGTACATGCAGACACCGGATGCGAAGATCGTGTGCGGCATGTACGGTATCTGCATGGATAAGGATGCGCAGGGGTTTGAATATCTGATTGCGGATGATTACTGCCCGATTCGTGAGATTCCCGAGGGATTTATCACGCGGACGATTCCGGCAGGCACATGGGCGGTGTTCCCGTGCCGCGGTCCGATCGTTGAGACGCTGCAGAGTACAAACCGGCGCATCTGGGACGAATGGCTCCCGAACAGCACCGAATATCAGCCGGCAGGGGATTACAGCATTGAGGCATATCCTGAGATGCCGCATGAGGATCCGGCTGAGGATTACTGTGAGATCTGGATTCCGGTGAAGAAGGTATCGGAATAAGAATCGGGGATAAAGTTCTGTATTTTGCATGAGAAGATGAAGCCGCTTCGGTCATTGATCGGGGCGGATTTCTTTGTATTTTTCGTTTTTCTCTATTCACTTTTCACTATTCACTTTTTAGTTTGTGGGAGATTTAGCTCGATGTGCTTATTTTTTATTGAGATATTCAGCGTTATACGCTTTATCCCTGCTCCAAAGG
>JAGKVC010000066.1 GCA_021152595.1 Clostridia bacterium | reverse complement strand
GATCAAATTTGGCTATTTTCACGAAAATCTTGGAAACTTCCCGAAAAAACGAAAAAACAGTTGACTGTTTTCCGCTTTTGATGTATAATAAAAGCGGTGAAATAATGTAATGTTATTTTCACTCGTTTTGTTGTCTCCTTTCTTTTGTTCTACACATTTTGATTTGACCTCATTTTATTTGCGAAGCAGAGCATACGCTCTGCTTTTTTCATTGTATCCGGAGTTCCCGCATAGAATATACCGTAAGGAGAGCTGTCAATGAAAAAACAGATAAAGCATCCGCCGCTTCCGCCGGAGCTCGCGCACAAAAACCGCCTCACGATCATTGTCTGGTCGGTGCTGCGTCTGCTCGTAATCGGCGTTGCGATCCGAAGTGCATTCACGCAGCAGTGGGAGAGCTTTTTCACCTGCCTGCTGACGCTGATCCTCTTTATGGCGCCCTCATTCGTCGAGCGCAGACTGCATATCAAGCTGCCGACTGCGCTGGAGATCACCGTTCTGATTTTCATTTTCTGTGCAGAGGTGCTGGGTGAGATCGCCTGCTTTTATATCAAATATCCGCTCTGGGATACGATGCTGCATACGGTCAACGGCTTCCTGTTCGCGGCATTCGGCTTTTGTCTGGTCGATCTGCTCAATGAGAACCGCAGCATCAAGTTCCGGCTCTCGCCGAATTTTCTTGCGCTTGTCGCCTTCTGCTTTTCCATGACGATCGGCATTTTCTGGGAATTCTTCGAGTTTACGATGGATCATCTTTTCTCGCTGGATATGCAGAAGGATACCGTCCTGACGGCGTTTCAGTCCGTGACGCTGGATGAGACGCGGCAGAATATTCCGGTCGCTGTGCAGGAGATCACGCGCACCGTGATCGAGACCGCAGACGGCACAAAGCATGTCATCAGCGGCTATCTGGATATCGGACTGACCGACACGCTCAAGGATTGTTCGTCAATTTCATCGGCGCAGCAGTCTTTTCGGTTCTCGGCAGAATCTATGTCCGGCAGCGCGGCAGACACAGCATCGCGGCGGCATTTATTCCGGTCGTTTCTCCGTCCGGTGCCGCAGAAGCAGAGGATACAGAAGGGCTTTCAGAGTATGAAACAGAAGCATTCAAAGCAGAATTGGAAGGATAAGCTGCGCCCGTGGCTCCGTGCGCTGACGAATCCGCATCTGCTGATTTCTCTCGTAATTGCGTGGTTCATCACGAACGGCTGGGCATATTGTGCCGTCGGCATCGGCTGGTATCTGGATATTCCGGCGCTGCTGCGGATCGGCACCGTATGGCTCGGGCTTCTCTGGGTACCGGGCACACCGGAAAAGCTGCTCACGTTCGGCATCGCAATGGGCATCCTGCGGCTGCTCTTTCCGGATGATACGCGCACGCTTGCAATGGTGCGCAGCAAGCGGAAGGCGCTCCAGGCGCGCACAAAGCGCAGATGGCAGCAGTTCCGTGAAAAAATCGCCGCCCGCCGAAAAAAGAAAGAATAACAGCAGCCGCCCCGTACCGAAGCAGTACGGAGCGGCTTTTTTGCATTGATCAGAAGCGGAGCAGCGGCAGAATCATACCGTATACAGTACGTGCAGTTTCCGCCTTATGCATGTAGCCGATCAGCGCCGGAATCAGAATCGCGGAGAGAATACCGCCGATCACTGCGCCGACGATCATGCAGATCACCGTGAGCTTTGCATAGTTTTTCGCGGAAGGATCCTTCGCCGTGCAGAGCATGATGATCGGTCCGACAATCGGAAGAAAGATGCAGAGCAGCAGCCAGCCGATCCAGCCGCCGAACGTGGTCACAACGCGCTGCGGCACGGCAGGCTGTGCATAGGGATTCATCTGGGGCTGCGGTGCGCCGTTGTTTCTGACGACCTGTGTGCCGCCGCAGTTCGGGCAGCTCGTATAGTAATCCGGCAGCTCCGCGCCGCATGAAGTACATCTTGCCATAGTGATTATCCTCCTTTTCTGTCCGTTCAGATTCCCAGCGAATAGCGCAGCAGCGCGATCACTGTGCTGCTGAAAATCGCACCGATGATACCGAAGATGATTTGCAGGACGAGCATCGCCTTGCCGAAGTTCTTGGCAGAGGGATCGTCCGGTGCAAACATCATGATGATCGGACCGATGATCGGCAGGAATCCGCAGAGCAGCGTCCAGCCGAGCCATCCGACAGCGGATGTGACAGGCGACTGCTGATAGGCAGGCGGAACATATCCTGCGGTACCGGAATAAACAGGCTGCGGTGCAGATGCCGGAAGCACGGAGCCGCAGGCTGTACACTGCATGAACTGATCAGCATTTTGTGTACCGCAATTCGGGCAAAGTTTCATAGCTTTTAACCTCCTTATGTCAGCGCCGGAAGGCTCCGGCAGGGCATCGGTCCGGAATCGGCCGGCTCAAGGCGATTCTCCCATGTAAGACCGTTGCACATATTATAACACATCATCCGGCAAAATGCAAGATAAAAGAGCATAGGCATATTTCACATTTCAGGCGGAAAATCGACGCCCTTCTTGTGCATTCCGTATAGTGCCCGGCTGCGGTGCTTCGTGAAAATTTCGTGAGAAAACAAAAAAATCGTAAAAGGGTATGGACATTTGCTGAAAAATCATGTATAATAGCAGTGTATCGGATTTTATCCAATCGACTTTGATTCTATTTAAGGAGGCTCTTTTTACCCATGAATCTTCTCAAAAGAGCAGGTGCAGTTCTGCTCGCAGCATGTACGGCTGTGAGTCTGGCGTCCTGCGGCGAAAATACGGCGAATGCCATGACCGTCGGTGATTATGACGTTCGCGCCGGTATCTACCTCTATTACGCAACCAGCGCTTACGGCGAAGCAGTCGAAACGCTCCGCAAGGGCGGCGAAACCTTCGAGGGCGCCGAGACCTCTCAGGATTACAAAAAGATCCTGGACAAGGCGAATATCGACAACATCATCGCTGAGGAGTGGATCCAGAACAAGGCGGAAAAGGACTGCAAGGCGTTCGTCGATATCGAAAAGGAATTTGACGCGCTCGGACTCAAGCTCAGCGGCGAGGAGCTCGCTGCGGCAGATGCAAACGCTGCTTCGAGCATGAATTATTACGGCGAATATTTCAAGGGCGCCGGCATCGGTGAGGAAACCGTCAAGGCGATCGTCCTCAATTCCTATAAGCAGGATGCAGTCTGGAATGCCTATTACGGCGAGGGCGGCTCCAAGGGCATCGAGGAGAAATCGCTCTATGATTTCTATGTCGCGAATAACCTGCGCACCAAGTATATCGAAATGCCGCTGAAGGACGGCGAGGGCAATCTGCTCAAGGCGGACGGCAAAAAGAAGATCGAGGAAATGGCAAATGACTACCTCAAGCGTCTCGATAAGAAGAAGGGCGATGAGGCAGAGCTGATGAAGGAATTTGATTTCCTCATCGAGGAGCATAACAATTATGTGACCTCGCTCTCCGAGGCAGCCGTCACCACCACCGATGAGAACGGCAGCACGATCACCACGCCGACCACCGCAAAGATCACAACTGATAAGAACGGCAATACCGGCACAACCGAAGCTGAATCGACCACCACGGCACCGGTCACGACCGCACCTGCCGACGACGATCAGGACGAGGACGGCGAGGATACCGAGGAGGTCACCACCACGACCACCGCGACCACCGAAGCAACCACGACAACCACCACCGCCGGTACCTACAGCCACGATAACGAGAGAATCCTGACTGTCAGCACGACCGCCAAGGAAGATGAGGAAGCCGATCCGGACGAGACCACGACCGAACCGAGCTACACGCCCTGCGAAAAGGTCTATAACTGGCTGAACGATGAGAAAACCGATTATCTCAAGCCGGAGCTGATCAAGGACGATGAATGCTATTACATCGTGATCAAGCTCGATATTGAGGACCGTATGACAGAGGATGACCTCTGGAATGAAGGCCGAATCGAAAATGTCCGGCAGCAGATGTATCACGATGAATTCCTCGATATGATCGAGAAGGCAGCAGACAGCCTGCCGACCACCAGAAACAACCGCGCATTCAAGCGGTATAAGGTTCTGGATCTGGATTACCTCGGATATCAGCAGGCGCTGATGCAGAGCTATTACAGCATGTACGGCGGCGGAATGGGCTGATCCAAAGGAAACAGCAGCAGGAGCATGAAAAGTCATGTTCCTGCTGTTTTTATATCAAAGAAAAGGAGAAAAGAAACATGTCTGAATATTCTGTACACGAGCCGATGCAGGCACAGCTCGAAATGAAGCTCGAGCGCACGGTCAAAGCGCTGCAATCGAACCGCATGGATGCCTGCTGGGTAAAGACCAAAGAGGAAGCGCTGGAAAAGGTCAGGGCGCTGCTCCCGAAGGGCGCGCTTACCGCAAGCGGCGGCTCCATGACACTCGATGAATGCGGCATCACCGCGCTGCTCCGTTCCGGCGATTACGATTATCTCGACAGAGAAGCCGTTTCGCGCGAGGAGATTCCGGAGCTGTTTCACCGCAGCTTCTATGCAGACTGCTATCTCATGAGCAGCAATGCCGTCACCGAGCAGGGCGAGCTCTATAATGTAGACGGCAACGGAAACCGCGTTGCTGCGCTGATTTACGGTCCCAAAGACGTGATCGTGGTCGCAGGCGCAAATAAGATCGTGCCGGATATCCCTGCGGCGATCAGGCGCGTGCGATGTCTTGCAGCGCCGGTCAATGCGATGCGTCTGCAACAGGAAACGCCCTGCACAAAGACCGGTATCTGTGCCGGTGTCAAGGGTGAGCTTGCCGCAGGCTGCAAGGCGGAACAGCGCATCTGCTGCTCTTATGTTGTCTCCGGCTTCCAGCGCACCCCGAACCGCATCCATGTGATTCTGGTTGCAGAGAATCTCGGCTACTGATCGGGCGCGGCGAATCAGAATTACATTGTTTCGCATCCGGCGATGTCAATATAAAAGTTTTGATCAAACTTTTTCACCGCGCCGTGCGCGGCTCCGTTTTGCTAAAGCATTCCGGATACATAACACGCTGAATGAGCGTCAAAATAAAAGTTTTGATCAAACTTTTCCAAAAGTTTGCGGGGTCGAGGGGCAGAGCCCTCGTCGCCCTCCGCAGAGGGCGAAATTCCCCCAGCGTTCAAGAGCTCGCGGGCTTGGGTGCCTGCGATAGAGGCACCCATTTTATAATAGCATCCGCGAAGCGGATTCCTCTTTATTTGCAAACTTCCTGTTTCAGCCACTCCCTGCGAATCCGCAGAATGCGAAGCGGCAAAACAGCAAATCCATGTACCTGCTCCGGCTTTCTGTCCGGAGCAGGCGCTGCTTTTTGTTTCTCTTATTGTACTTTGTGTAATATGCTGTAGGTTTGCTTGGAAAATTCGTGAAAATAGCGGCTTGTAATTTTGTGCAAGTTGTGCTATAATATTGTATATCTGCGCAATTATTGCGCAGTGTCGCAAAAAATGAATGCAATCTGCAAAAAGGAGCGTAACACAATGAAATCATTCGGTCATTTCGATGACGCGCGCAAGGAGTACGTCATTCAGTCTCCTCAGACGCCTTATCCGTGGATCAACTATCTCGGAACACAGGCCTTCTTCTCGCTGATCTCCAACACAGCAGGCGGCTACAGCTTCTATAAGGATGCCCGTCTCCGCCGCATCACGCGCTATCGCTATAACAATGTCCCGATCGACATGGGCGGCAGATATTTCTATATCTCCGAGAACGGTACCGTCTGGAATCCGGGCTGGTCGCCGGTCAAGACCGCACTTGATTTCTATGAGTGCCGTCACGGCATGGGCTATACCGTCATCACCGGTAAGAAGAATGACCTCAAGGCAGAGGCAACCTTCTTCGTTCCGCAGAATTATGACGGCGAGGTGCAGCAGCTTGTCCTGACCAACGAGGGCAGCGCTGAAAAGACCTTCAAACTGTTCTCCTTTGCAGAATGGTGTCTCTGGGATGCGCAGGATGACTGCACCAACTTCCAGAGAAACTTCTCGACCGGCAGAGTTGAGGTCGAAGGATCGACCATCTATCACAAGACCGAGTACCGCGACAGACGCGATCACTTCGCATTCTATACCGTCAATGATTCCATCGACGGCTACGATACCGACCGTGATTCCTTCATCGGTCTCTACAACGGCTTCGGCGATCCGCAGGCAGTCATGAACGGCAAGGCAACCAATTCCTTCGCAGACGGCTGGTCCCCGATCGCTTCCCACTACAAGGAAATCACCCTCAAGCCGGGCGAGAGCAAGACGCTCGTCTTCATCCTCGGCTATGTCGAGATGCCTGCTGACAAGAAGTTCGAGGCAGACGGCGTCACGATCAACAAGGAAAAGGCACATGCAATGATCGAGCAGTACAACACCCCTGAAAAGGTCGCTGCCGGTCTCGCAGAGCTGAAGGCTGCATGGGACAAGCTCCTCGGCATCTTCAATGTCAATACCTCGGATGACAAGGTCAACCGCATGGTCAATATCTGGAACCAGTATCAGTGCATGGTGACCTTCAATCTCTCCCGTTCCGCATCCTATTTTGAGAGCGGCATCGGCAGAGGCATGGGCTTCCGCGATTCCAACCAGGATATTCTCGGCTTCGTCCACCAGATTCCGGACAGAGCAAGAGAGCGCCTGATCGACCTCGCTTCCACCCAGCTCGAGGACGGCGGATGCTATCACCAGTATCAGCCGCTCACCAAGAAGGGCAATTCCGATATCGGCGGCGACTTCTCCGATGATCCGCTGTGGATGATCCTTTCCGTCGGCGCATATATCAAGGAATCCGGAGACTGGGGCATTCTGGATCAGCTCGTTCCGTATGACAACGACGAATCCAAGGCAAAGCCGATGCTCGATCACCTGAATGTCTCCTTCTATCACATCGTCAACAATCTCGGTCCGCACGGTCTGCCGCTCGCAATGCGCGCTGACTGGAACGACTGCATCAACCTCTCCTGCTTCTCTGATAAGCCGGGCGAGAGCTTCCAGACCTACACCAACCCGAAGTTCAAGGACGAGGGCGGTTATTCCAAGGTCGCAGAGTCCGTCATGGTCGCTACACTGTTCACCTATGTCGGCCCGACCTATGTCGGCATCCTGAAGCATCTGGGCAAGGATGATGAGGCTGCAAAGGCACAGGCTGAGATCGACAAGATGAAGAAGAACGTCATGGAATCCGCATTCGACGGCGACTGGTTCCTCCGTGCATATGATGCATACGGCAGAAAGATGGGCTCCAAGGAGTGCGAGGAAGGCAAGATCTTCATCGAGCCGCAGGGCTTCGCCGTCATGTCCGAGATCGGCAAGGATCAGGGCGCGGATATCAAGACGCTCAATTCCATCGACAAGTACCTGAATACCAAGTACGGTCTGGTGCTGAACAATCCGGCATTCACCAAGTACTACATTGAGTACGGCGAAATCTCGACCTACCCGGGCGGCTACAAGGAGAATGCGGGTATCTTCACCCACAACAATGCATGGATCATCTGCGCTGAGGCATATGCAGGCAGAGGCGACAAGGCATTTGAGTATTACAGCAAGATCGCACCGGCATTCAATGAGGAAATCTCCGACCTGCACAAGACCGAGCCGTATGTCTACGGTCAGATGATCGCAGGTAAGGATGCAAGCAGATTCGGCGAAGGCAAGAACTCGTGGCTGACCGGTACGGCAGCATGGAACTTCGTAGCCATTTCGCAGTATATCCTCGGTATCTCCGCAGACTTTGACGGTCTGAAGGTCGATCCGTCGATTCCGCAGGCTTGGGACGGCTTCACCGCGACCAGAAAGTTCCGCGGCGCAACCTACCAGATCACCGTCAAGAATCCGGATCATGTCTCCAAGGGCGTCAAATCCCTGACAGTTGACGGCAAGGCCATTGAGGGCAATGTCGTTCCGGTCTTCGCAGAAGGCGGCGAGCACGAGGTCATCGCAGTTCTCGGATAAGAGGTATAGTGGTATCTCCGATGGATTCGTAATGGGGCTCTGCCCCAAACCCCGCCAAAGGGATTTATCCCTTTGGAATCCCATTTTAAGTGTGGATATAACAAAGCCGCTCAGGTTTGCGTCATACGCGACCGGGCGGCTTTGTACTATCTGCTTCATTTCATAATGAAAAGTGAAAAAACAAGCCGCTCCAATTTCTATCATTGGAACGGCTTTGTTTTTGTTCATGTATAAAAATGGGAGTCCAGAGGGATAGTATCCCTCTGGTGGGAGTTTGAGGGCAACGCCCTCATTTCAAATCCGTCGGAGACACCTTAAGACGTAAAGTGGAAGGTGATGATATCGCCGTCGGCGACCTCATAGGTTTTGCCCTCCATGCGGACAACGCCCTTTTCCTTTGCAGCGACCATATTGCCGCCGTTCGCCATGAAGTCCTCGAAGGAAATGACCTCAGCGCGGATGAAACCCTTTTCAAAATCCGAATGGATTTTTCCGGCAGCCTGCGGTGCTTTGGTACCCTTTTTGATCGTCCATGCGCGGCACTCATCCGAGCCGCCGGTCAGAAAGGAGATCAGACCGAGCAGCGAATAGCCTGCATGAATGATGCGCGTCAGACCGGATTCCTCAAGACCGAGATCCGCGAGAAATTCCTTCTGCTCATCCTCTTCCATATCGGAAATCTCCGCCTCAATCTGTGCGCAGATCGGGAAGACGGCGGCATGCTCCGCCTCAGCGATCTGCTTGACAGCCTGAAAATGCGGATTGCTGTTCAGGTCGCCGGAGAAATCGCTCTCGGAGAGATTTGCCGCGTAGATAACCGGCTTTGCGGTCAGGAGCGGCGTCTCAAGGATCACAGCCCATTCATCCTCGGAGCAATCGAAGCTGCGCGCCGGCTTTTCATCGGAGAGATGCTCCTGCAAACGCTTGAGCAGCTCCACATCCGCCTGATATTTCTTGTCGCCCTTTGCGAGCTTCGCGGTCTTGTCGATGCGGCGCTCGATCAGCTCGATATCCGAGAAGATCAGCTCCAGATTGATGACATCAATATCGCGCTTCGGATCAATTGAGCCGTCCACATGCACGATGTTATCGTCCTCAAAGCAGCGCACGACATGGATGATCGCATCGACCTCGCGGATATCCGCAAGGAAGCGGTTGCCGAGACCTTCGCCCTTGGAAGCGCCCTTGACCAGTCCTGCGATATCGACGAATTGCAGGGTAGCCGGCGTAAACTTCTTCGGCTGATAGATTTCCGCGAGCTTTTCGAGCCGTGCATCCGGCACGGAAACGATACCGACATTCTTGTCGATCGTGCAGAACGGATAGTTTGCGGATTCTGCGCCGGCATTTGTCAGCGCATTGAACAGCGTGCTTTTGCCGACATTCGGCAGTCCGACCATTCCGAGTTTCATGTAATTTAATTCCTCCTGTGGATTCTGTTGATCCAAAATATCAAAACGGATTCCCGTTTCTTTGCAATATCAGGCGATCCGCTCAGCGTCTCTTTTTGAGATACTGCCGGAGCGCAATCGCGCCGACGGCACATGCAGCCGTAACGGCGGCAGCGGCGGCGGCTTTCTTCGTGCGCTGTTTCCGCTTCTCCTCAGATTTCGAGACGGGAGCAGGCTTCTCCTCCTCCCAGCCGTGCGGAAAAGCGAGATTATGCCGCACCGTATGCAGCGTATCCGGTTCATCGGGTGTCAGCGCTTCGCAGGCAGACATATCCATTTCCGGAATACCGGCGATCGTGCAGACCGCGCCCGATGCAACAAAGCGGAAGTTCAGCGCATCGGTCGCCTCGGGAGCAGTAAACGGCACCGCAAAGAGCAGCCAGTGATTCTTTTCGAGCAGCGGCTTTGTATAATTGCGGTTGAGCCGGAAGCGCAGCCGTTCCTCCCACGCATCGCCGTAGATTTCGAGCAGGCAGGTTTCATTGCGGCGGCTGTTTTCTCCGCCGTTGAGCCAGAAGCAGAAGCGGTACTGTTCGCCGGATTCCAGCCAGCCCGTCTCGATCGGGATGCGCGAAGTGATTGCGGTCCAGTCGGAGCCGAAATCTCCGAGCTGCCATGCATCGACCGTTCTGCCGGAATATCCGCGCACACGAACCAGTGATGCGGCATTTGTGGAGACCATGCTGTCGGGTTCCCAGCGCTCGGGACAGAAAAACAAATCGCTCATAGTTTCATACCGCCTTTCTGCGCAAAAGTCTGCAAGTGCATACAGTTATATTGTATCACAAACCCGTATTGATGTCAAGCATACAACTTCAGAATTCCGGCGGATTTTTCCGTTGAAAGCAATACAAATTAACATAAATATTTTTCAAAAACTATTGCAATTTGTAGCAGAATTATGGTATAATAGAACAAAGCGGAGAAAGAGACGCTTTTGAAATAACGAGAAAAAATTTTAATATTGAGAGAGGTTGCAAAAGTATGAAGCCACACAGATTTTTAGCCGCTGCTGCGGCAGCCGTCCTGATGCTCACGGGCGGCAGTGTTCCGCTGCAGCAGCGGGCAAGTGCCGCCGAGCCGATCACCTTTTCCGGTATCACGGGGCTCCCGTTTGAAAACGGCGATCCCTTCAAGGGCGCGGATATCTCATCTGTGATCGCGCTGGAGCAGAGCGGTGTCCGATTCTATGACCGCAGCGGCAAGGAACAGGATATCTTCAAAACGCTTGCAGAGGCAGGCATCAATACGATCCGCGTCCGCATCTGGAATGATCCGACGGGCGCGCAGAACCATGTCACCTACGGCGGCGGTGCCAATGATGTCACCTGCGCAGAGCAGATCGCCAAGCGCTGTGCCGCGGCAGGGCTCAAGCTCTTTGTCGATTTCCATTATTCCGATTTCTGGGCGGATCCTGCCAAGCAGCGCGCCCCGAAGGCATGGGAGAATTATTCCGTCAGCCAGAAGGCGGATGCAATCTACCGCTTTACCGGTGAAACGCTCAAAAAGCTGAAAGCGACCGGCGTCGAGATCGCAATGGTACAGGTCGGCAATGAGACCACAACCGGCATGTGCGGCGTCTCGCTTGATAAAGGCAGCTGGGGCGATGCGGTCTGGAAGGATCTCACAAGCCTCTTCAAAGCAGGCTCGAAAGCCGTCCGCGATTTTGACCGGAATATTCTTGTCGCGCTGCATTTCACCAATCCTGAAAAAGCATCGAATATGGATTATCTTGCGAAGATGCTCAGGCAGAACAACGTCGATTACGACGTCTTCGCAACATCCTATTACCCCTACTGGCACGGCACGCCCGATGCGCTGAAGAATACACTGAGCAGCATCGCAAAGACCTATGACAAAAAGGTGCTTGTCGCGGAGACCTCGTGGGCAAACAGCTTTGAGAACAAGGATCCCGGCTCGAATACGATTTCCTCTCAGTCAAATCTCGGCAATTATGTCAGCTATCCGGTCGGTGCAGACGGACAGATCGCCTTCCTGAATGATCTGTTCCGTGCAATGGCGGCGATTCCGGACGGCAAGGGCATCGGCGTATTCTACTGGGAACCGGCGTGGCTTGCGATCAATACCGACAACAACAGCCGCAATGATCTCTGGAACCGCTACGGCGGCGGCTGGGCAACGCAGACTGCCGCTGAATATGACGCAGACGCGAAATATGCAGGCGGAAGCGGCTGGGAGAATCAGGCGCTCTTTGATTCCTCCGGCAAGCCGCTCGAATCGCTCTATATGTTCAACAGCGTCCACGGCAATCAGGTCACGGAAATTGCGGCAGTTGCACCGAATGCGACAGTCAATCAGAATCTGCTGCAAAATCCGGATTTCGAGCTGGATAAGAAAGCAACCGCAAATCCGACCGGCTGGACGATTACAAATCCGCCGGCAGACGGACATTTCGATGTCCGCAAGGAGGATGCGAAAAACGGCGAATATGCGCTGCACTGGTATTCCACCTCGGATTTTAAAAAGGCGACCGCGGTCGCAACCGCGATTGCGCCGGTCTCCGGTACATATAAGCTGAACGGATATTTTCAGGGCTCCGAATCCAGCAGCATCAACTATAAGCTCGCCTCGAATTCCGCAAGCTACGGGTACCGGTTCAATCCGGTCGGCTGGAATGTCTGGTTTGAATCTCCGACAGAAGTCCATGCAAAAGCAGGCGATACACTGACCGTCACGCTGACCGTCAGCGGCACAGGCGAATCCTTCGGCTCGATGGATCAGTGCAGCCTTGTCCTCAAGGAGGCCGATCCGGTTCAGGAGGAGACAAAGCCCGTCACGACCACAACGGTCCCCGTCACCACGACAACAACAACCACGACGACGACCGTTACAACGACAACAACGACCGCTGCTCCGGCAGCACAGGCGCTCCTGCGCGGTGACTGTAATTGCAGCAATATGGTCGATGTCTCCGATGCGGTGCTGCTGGCGCGCTTCCTTGCAGAAGACCGGACTGCCAAGCTCTCGGATCAGGGACGCAAAAATGCGGACTGTAACGCCGACGGCGACCTCAACAGTGATGATGAGCTCGCCATTCTCCGGAAGATCGCAAAGCTCGATTGACCGCAATCTGAAATGTCCTCTCCTGCCGGAACCGGGAGAGGGCATTTTTTGCGCTGCAATCAGCCCTCGGGCAGCCGCCGCGGATTCCGCCAAAAGGACGCAGTTTGGCGATACGCCGCAAAAATCAGGAATAAATCAGCAAGAATCAGTCACAATTCCTGCCCGAAATCGCTTGCTTTTTTTCGCAATATATAGTATAATAAATTTAGCTTTGAGCGCAGTTCAGCGCACAGCAGAAAGGAAGATTACGAATATGGACGATTTGCTTCGCAGACAGCTCCAGATTCACGCCTGCAAGATCCGCATGGGCATCATCGAAGGCGTGTACAATGCAAAATCAGGCCATCCGGGCGGCTCGCTCTCGATCGCGGATGTGCTGACGTATCTCTATTTCACCAGAATGCATGTCTATCCGGATAATCCCGATTTCGCAGAGCGCGACCGTTTTGTGCTCTCGAAGGGACACACCGCACCGGCACTCTACGCAACACTTGCAGAGCGCGGATTCTTCCCGATGGATGAAATGAAAACACTCCGCCACATCGGCGCAAGATTACAGGGCCACCCCTGCATCACAATCCCCGGCGTGGATATGAGCAGCGGCTCGCTCGGTCAGGGCATTTCCGCAGCCTGCGGCATGGCGCTTGCCGGCAAGCACCGCAGCGATAACTACCGCGTTTATGCGATCCTCGGCGACGGCGAACTCGAGGAAGGTCAGGTCTGGGAGGCAGCAATGTTTGCCGCACATTACGGACTTGACAACCTGATCGCAATCGTCGATAACAACGGTCTCCAGATCGACGGCAAGATCACAGAGGTCTGCTCGCCGGAGCCGATTCCGGATAAATTCGCCGCATTCGGCTGGCATGTCATCGAAATGGATGCACATGACTTTGACGATATCGACCGCGCATTCCGTGAGGCAGAGCGTGTCACGCAGCAGCCGGTCGTGATTATCCAGCACTCCACAAAGGGCAAGGGCGTTTCCTTTATGGAAAATCAGGTCGGCTGGCACGGCACCGCGCCGAACACCGAGCAGTATGAAAAGGCAATGGCAGAGCTGACCGCGGAGCTCAGCAGATTGGAGGCGGAAGCATGAGCGAAGTCATCAAGAAGGCGACACGCGAAAGCTACGGCGAAGCGCTCGTCGCACTCGCAGAAAAATATCCGAATCTGGTTGTTCTGGATGCAGACCTTGCAGCCGCAACCAAGACCGGTATGTTCAAGAAGGCATATGCAGACCGCTTCTATGACTGCGGCATCGCAGAAGCCAATATGATGGGTGTTGCGGCAGGTCTCGCAGCAGCCGGCATGATCCCGTTTGCATCCTCGTTTGCAATGTTTGCAGCAGGCAGAGCATTCGAGATTGTCCGCAATTCGATCGGCTATCCGCATCTCAATGTCAAGATCGGTGCAACCCACGCCGGCATTTCCGTCGGTGAGGACGGCGCAACCCACCAGTGCTGTGAGGATATCGCACTGATGCGCACGATCCCGGGCATGACCGTGATCAATCCGGCAGACGATACCGAGGCAAAGGCTGCGGTTGAAGCAGCGATTCAGCATGACGGTCCCGTCTACTGCCGCTTCGGCAGACTGGCTGTTCCGGTGATCAACGATCCGGCAACCTACAAGTTCGAGCTGGGCAAGGGCGTTCAGCTCCGCGACGGCAGCGATGTCACCGTCATCGCAACCGGTCTCATGGTCAATGAGGCACTGAATGCAGCGGAGGCACTCGCAGACGAGGGCATTTCCGTCCGCGTGATCAATATTCACACGATCAAGCCGCTCGACAAGGATATCATCATCAAAGCGGCAAAGGAAACCGGCACAATCGTCACCGCTGAGGAGCACAGCATCATCGGCGGTCTCGGCTCGGCAGTCGCAGAGGCTGTCACCGAAAGCTGTCCGGTTCCGGTGCGCAGAGTCGGCGTGAACGATACCTTCGGTCACTCCGGTCCGGCGGTTGAACTGCTCAAGCAGTTCGGCCTTTCCGCGGAGCATATCGCAGAGGTCGTCCGCGAGGCGGTCAAGGCAAAATAACGTAACTGACAGAATGCGTGATCTCCGACAGATTGCGCATTCTGTATTCTGTATCAGAACGGAGCGAACCACATGACATTTACCGAACTGCGGCAGCAGTATCCGATATTTGAATTCCATGACATTTTTCCGAATTTCCGGCAGACCGAAAACGGCACCGTGCTGCATATCACATATTGTTTCTCGTTCGGCGAGGAGCATTTCTCGCCGCAATGGGAGATTCCCTGCGACGGCGGCAGTGAGAGATATGAAAACGATCCCGCATTCCGGCGTCTGGTTTTTTCGCTCGGTATGGCAGAGCTGGTCTCCTACTGGAAGATCGCCTGCCCGCCCAGAGTCCGCCTCGGCGATGCTCTCATTGACAAGGAGCAGGAAAACTGGTGGAAACGGCTGTATTTCGGGGGACTGGGCGAATTTTTCTACCGCAACGGCATCGAGACGGATTTCGACAGCTTTATGCAGTTCACTTACAATCCCGATCCTGCCGGACAGAACAATCCGGATCAGCCTGCGAAGCGCACAGATCTTTCCGGTTATCTGATTCCGGTCGGCGGCGGCAAGGATTCGATTGTCACGCTGAATCTGCTCAAGGGGCAGCTTGAAAATGCCTATGCCTATCAGATCAATCACCGCGATTCCTCTGAGAAAGCCGCGATTCTCGCA
>JAGKVC010000065.1 GCA_021152595.1 Clostridia bacterium | reverse complement strand
GCTGCGCGGCGATGTCAATGCAGACGGCAAAATTGACAGCGCAGATGTCATGGCGCTTCTGAATCATCTGCTGACAAAGAGTATGCTCACATCCGCACAGGCGGCTGCCGCAGATCTTGATGCGGACGGCAGACTGACATCCGCCGATCTGACACTGCTGAAACGGATGATCCGGAAAGCCGCAGAGGTGCCTGCTGAGCCGCAGCCCTTCGCATTTGATGTCAGCCGGAACACCAATCCGTTTGCAGGCAATATCACAAAGAAAAATGAGAGCTACCGCTACGGCGGCGATCCGGCTGCATTCGTTGACGGCGACACCGTCTATGCTTACACCGGACATGATGCCTCGACAGATGCAGAAGTCAATCAGGCAATCTACAATATCCCAGAATATCTCTGCTACTCCACAAAGGATCTCGTCAACTGGACCTATGAGGGCGTCGTGATGAATATGCGCGATGTTTCGTGGGGCGATGCGAAAAGTGCATGGGCAAGTCAGGTCGTCAAGCATAACAATAAATACTACCTCTATTTCTGCTCGTGGGACAGAACCGCACAGGGCAAGCAGTCGATCGGCGTGGCGGTTGCGGATTCGCCGAAAGGACCGTTCCGCGATATCGGGCATCCGGTTGTCGCAGGTACGCTGACGAACGATCAGGCAAGCAACTGGGACGATATTGATCCGACTGTCTGGGTAGAAAAAGGCAAAGACGGTCAGGAGCACCGCTATCTTGCATGGGGCAACAGCAGATATTATATCTGTGAGCTGAATGACGATATGATCAGCGTCCGCGATCTCAACGGCGACGGCAGAATCACCTTCGGCGGCGAGGGTTCAAACGGCGATGTCTTCTACCGCGGCAAGGGCATGAATATGTACACCGAGGCGCCGTGGCTCTATCGCCGTCAGAACGCAGACGGCACCTATTACGGCGACTATTACCTGATCTACGCCTACCGCTGGCGTGAGCAGATGGCGTACTCCACCTGCACCGACCTCCTCAAGGGCGACTGGAAATTCGGCGGCGTGATCTTTGAGTGCAATGCGACCTCAAATACGAATCACAGCGGCTTCTTCGATTTCAAGGGCAAGACCTACATGATCTATCACAACGGCGCACTGCCTGCCGGCAACGGCTACCGCAGAAGTCCGAATATCTGCGAGGTGCATTTCGACAGCAGCGGCAAGATCATGAAAATGGAGGAGACAACAGCCGGCATCGGCGGCACGGTCTCGACAATCAGCAATCAGAACGGCGCATTGCTCGGTCATGCGGCATTCACCAATTCGATCAATGACAATGCGTATCCGTATGTCAATGTCGCGCTTGGCTTCGGTATGCAGAATCTGACCGCGCATGATGCGGAATGGGTAATCGTTCCCGGTCTCAGCAATGTCGGCGAACCGACCTATGTTTCGATCGAGTCGGAGAACAAAACCGGTTTGTTCGTGACGGTCAATGCAAACGGCGGCGGCACGGTGCTTTCGCAGCAGCTCTCGACGCAGGAGAATGATCTGAAGCGTGCAACCTTCCGCACGATTACCGGACTTTCCGACCGCGAGCAGGTTTCCTTTGAAAGTGTGTCGCATCCGGGCAGATATCTCACTGCTGCGGCAAACGGCGCACTGACGCTCACAGACGGCAGCAATGCGGCTGCATGCACCTTCAAAATCAGCGCAAAGAACTGACAACCTTTCCCGGCAGCGGTACACGGCTTTTGTGTATCGCTGCATTTTTTTGGAGGAGGATACTGTGATCAGATCAATGAAATTACGCATTTACATATTGACAAGCGTCTATCTATATGTTATAATAGAAGCATTCCTGAACAGGAGGGATTGCTTTGAATGACCGCGAAACTGTAAAAATCTGTAAAGCACTGGCGGATGAAAACCGCCTGAACATTCTGCGGCTTCTGAGAAACGGCGAACTGTGTGCCTGCCATCTGCTCGAGGATCTGCATATCACACAGCCGACGCTTTCGCATCATATGAAGCTGCTCTGCGACTGCGGTCTTGTGGATTATCGCAAGGATGGGAAGTGGATGCATTATTCGATTGCAAAGGATGCGCATGCGAAACTGTCCGCAGTCACAACTGAATATTTCGGAGAGGAGGAATCCAGATGACACACAAGGAAAAGGCACTTGCATTTTTCAGCGATAAATTCCACTGTTCGCAGTCGGTTCTGGCGGCGTATGCGGATGAAATCGGACTGACGGAAGCGCAGGCGCTCAGAATCGCATGCTGCTTCAATGCCGGAATGCGCAGAGGAGCGGTCTGCGGTGCCTGCTCCGGCGCGCTTATGGTGCTTGGTGCGCTCTACGGGCAGGCGGATCAGCATGATTTAGTCAGCCGCGCACACGCAAACGAACTGACTGACCGGTTTTTCAGCCGTTTCCGCGAGCTGAACGGCACATATATCTGCAATGAGATCCTCGGCTGTGATATCTCGACGCCGGAGGGTGCTGCGTATGCAAAGTCGCAGGGACTGTTCACGACGACTTGCCGCGACATGGTTGCACTGGCGGTTGATGTGCTTGAAGATATACTTGAAAGTGAGGCAGGGGCATGAGCGGCTTGAAGGAAATCTGTCTCGGAACAGAAAGCACAAACCCTTATGCGATTCTGCTGGTTCTGATGCATCAGCCGGAGATACCGATGCACGGTCCGGTGCATCATATTCTGGACGGTGCGGCGTTCATGACCGCTATGCACAATGCAGGCACGGCGTTTGATCTGGATGCGGCACTTGATGAGCTTTCGGCACGCGGCGCACTGATGCCGGGTGCAACCTGCGGAAAATGGGGCGTCTGCGGTGCTGCTTCGTCTGTCGGGGCGGCGCTGGCTGTGATGCACGGTACGGGGCCGCTTTCCGATTCAGAATATTATCGGGATAATCTGCGCCTGACCTCGCGCGTTCTGGCAAATATCGCAGAGATCGGCGGACCGCGCTGCTGTAAGCGCAACGGCTTTGCCGCCCTTGATACTGCTGTCGCTTTTGTCAAGGAACGGTATGACATTCAGCTTGAAAAGCAGGCAGTTATGTGCCCGTTTTCGGGGAAGAATCCGCAGTGTATCGGAGCACGATGTCCGTATCACTGCTGCATGTAAGAGAAAAAGCTGAGCCGGAAGATGACCGGTTCAGCTTTTCTGTAATGTACGTTTTTGTGAGATGTTCAGGCTGTCAATCAGCGCTTGTGCTTTTTGTAGATTTTCAGGAATCCAAAAGCAAAGAACGCAAGCATTCCGAT
Source organism: Clostridia bacterium (assembly GCA_021152595.1). Lineage (GTDB taxonomy): Bacteria > Bacillota > Clostridia > Oscillospirales > Ruminococcaceae > Firm-04. The sequence goes on along the minus strand of JAGKVC010000065.1, from coordinate 11,944 downwards.
TGCAATGATGATCAGCAGGATGCTTTTGTTCCGGATCCCCAGACTGAGAAGCAGCGCTGTGAGACCGCCGTAAACGATCAGCAGGATCAATGCCGATAAGATCCGCACGATCACGGGAACCTTCCGATCCTGAACAGCATCCAGCGAACCCTGCACGATAAACTCAAATACAATCTCAAATATCAATTCCATGTCATTCTCCTTTTGCAGTCATTGCGTTTGCAGCCGTATGATGATTTTTTTATTATACCAGATATTTACGGAAAATGCAATGCATTCATATAAATTTCATCTTTTTCTTTTGCGCAGCTCAGCCGAGCGCAACATCCAGTATCATCATAAGCGTAAACCCGACGGAAAACATCAGGACACCGATATTGGAATGTTCACCCTCTGACATTTCGGGTATCAGCTCCTCCACGACAACATAGATCATTGCACCGACTGCAAAGCTCAGCAGATACGGCATGACCGGCAGAAAGAGCCCTGCAAACAGAATTGTCAGGACTGCGCCTACGGGCTCGACCGCGCCGGACAGTACACCGTCTGCAAAGGCGCGCCCCTTGCTTTTTCCCTCCGCATGCAGCGGCATGGAAATGATCGCGCCCTCCGGAAAATTCTGAATGGCGATGCCCAGTGCGAGCGCCAGCGCACCGCCTGCGGTCATATTCTCTGTTCCGGAAAGAAATCCGGCATAGACGATTCCGACAGCCATGCCCTCCGGAATATTATGCAGCGTGACGGCAAGCACCATCATTGTCGTGCGTGCGAGCTTTGACGGCAGTCCCTCCGCTTTTTCCGCATTCATGTGAAGATGCGGGATCAGACTGTCCAGCAGAAGCAGAAAGAGAATGCCGCACCAGAAGCCGATTGCAGCAGGCAGGAATGCCAGCTTTCCCATGCCGTCAGCCATATCCATTGCCGGAACAAGCAGGCTCCAGACGGATGCGGCTGTCATGACGCCTGCCGCAAAGCCGGTCAGCGCGCGCTGTATGCTCCTGCGCAGTTCGCGCTTCATGAAAAATACGCATGCCGCGCCGAGCGAAGTCCCGAGAAACGGAATCAGAAGTCCCAAGATTACCTGTATATTCATATGAAGTCACCCATTTCAGATTGCAGTTGTGCCTGCGGATATCAGAGCAATGCGCCGATGCCTGCGACGATCAGTCCCGTCAACGGGCAGACAAGCAGCGGCCACATAAGACCGTGTTCCGGAACAGCCAGCTTCCGCCAGCCCTTCCATTCCCAGTCCGGATGATGTTCCGCGCCTTTGATCAGTCCCTTGTCCTTCACATAGCGCCGGGACAGCACATCCAGCAGGAAAAAGTCTCCTGCATTGACAAACATCATTTCGATATATCCCGTCCAGAACAGATTTTTGAATCCGCTGACGCCTGCAAGGTGCGCGCTGACAGCCATATACAGAAACATCAGCAGATACAGCGGAATCAGGACACAATACATCTTTATGACCTCATCCTTTCTGACATAGGGCTTTGCTGCCTCCTTCATGCCGCGCGGAAACATTGTGCTGTATGCCTGCGGAAATACGAAGAAAAACATCCCCACAACCGCATTGAACACCACGCACATCACGATGCCGTCTAAAATCATTCTTGCAATATCCATAGTTCCTCCTCACCGAAAGTTAGCATGCGCAAACTCACGGTTATATTATAACATATTATTCCATATTTTTCAAGTGGAAACATGATATTTATATCCATGAATATTGCCGCAGAAATACCCGAAGAGCTGCCTCCTCGGGTATCGTTATGATTACGTTGTATCGCCGGCTTTCACGGGGCGTGTGCCGGTGTATTCCCATTGTTCGCAGCGATAGACCTTGAGATATTCTCCGGTATCGGCGTTGATGATCTGATAGAACGACTGACCGGGCTCGAAGGAATCCCAGACTTCTTTTGAAGCGTTGCGGACCGAGCCGTCTGTTAATTCGATCAGATAGCCGTATTCCGCATCCTCGTATTTATCTGCGATCTCATACAGAGATATTTCCCAGTTTACCGCAGGATCGTCGATCCGTGACTGGATATAATCATCTGTCAGCGCGGTTTTTCCGTCAGCGAGCGAGCTTTGCGAGGAATTCGGGGCAAGCCTGTTTTTGACCTCAAAATCGGCATCGTTGATATGACCGAAAATGCCGAACAGAAGCAGTCCGATTCCGGCAATCACAAAGACAGAAGCGAACAGGATTCCGGCCGCCGAACCGCCGGCAGTTACCCGTCCGTCGCTTGCATAGACCGGCTCATCCGGCTTTTTCGGATGAATGCGGACCTCGACATACTCTCCGACCGCCAGCATGGCATCGCGGCCGGTGCATACCGGATTGATCGCCTGATAGCGCATGCCGTTGTATTCGTATTCAAAAATCTCATGCGTACACAGCCACGGACCGCTCTCCGAATTGCTCTGGACGGTTCTCACATAGCCGGTACATTGCGCCGTGACCGGTTCACCGTAGGTTTTGCGAGCGCGGAATGCACGCCTGACCATATCTGCGGAGAAAAACAGACCTGCCCATGTAAAGAGACCGGCGGCAAGGAAAATAAATGCGTGCGCTGAACCGATCCGGTTCATCAGTGCCATCGGGATGATCGCGGACAGTCCCATCATTACGAACATCAAACCGGCTGTGCGTGTGCTGAGTGCCGAGTTGCCCGAAGAATTCTGTGATTCCTTTCCGCTGATTGCCATCATCAGTCCGGCAATCAGAAAGACCGACGCGAACAGGATCGTGCCGATTGCCGGATGCCCCATTTTCAGCGCGACGATAAAGCCGATAATCAGCCCGATGAACAGAACCAGTGCAAGGATAGAGGATGCCGCCTGCATCAGCGACATATCTTTCAAAGACAACTGTTTGAAACCGTGTGCAACAGATCTCCGCCGATAATCTGACATTAAAATGTGCGCTTCGTCGTCTGTGAGAAACTGACGGGAATCATAAATATAGTTTGTATTGTCGGGATCGTAAAGCATAGTCTGCTCCTTTCAGGCTGTCATGTGTTTCCGGTTGTCATTTGATTGTATTATAGCATGCCGGCAGCAAAATGTCAACATGTCATAGCGCGTTTTTTTCTATACACAGAAAAAGGACGCTGACTGTCAGATCAGCGTCCCTTTCGTTTTGAATAACGGATGTGCAGTTTACGGGTTATTGACGATTGTGAGGAACGATGCGTGACCGTCCGTATGCGGCAGTGCGCTCTCAATTTCGGAAGGCTCCTCAAACGGTGCCTGCATCTGGGCGGTATCCGAAAGTGCAGACGAACTCAGGATCGTCACGCGCATGCCGCCGTTCAGGCAGCCGTGATATTTCTGCTCCGGATAGACCAGTCTGCGCGCGGTTCCGTCCGCGGTATCATAGACCGAGATATACGGTGCAGCGCCGCTCTGCACATTGTTCATGCCGACGAGGGCATTCTCATGAAGCTGTGTCAGATTCGGCTCGATGATTTCCAGCGCATCGGCAGCAATCGGCTCCGGCAGTCCGGCACCCTGCATGTTCACCAGCATATCGCCGAGCATCCACGCGCTGTCATCGTCCATATCTTCATCCGGTGCATACATTTCAAATGTGAATTCCGGGAAGATATAGTCCGCTTCATTGTGCGCAAGCTGCTTCACATACATGGTGTCACTGTTATATGCGATCAGTTCAGCTTTGAACGGATCATCCGTTTCGCTGTCTGCGCAGTCAGAGCAATAAAGCGTCTGCTGGACGGAAGCGCCGCTGATTTCATTCAGGCTCTCCGGAACAGCAACCAGCAGATAACAATGCGTGACTGCTGAATAATCCTGTGCGGTATTTTCATTGTCATTGACATAGGATGCAACATCTGCGTGCAGATAACCGTCTGCGGTCAGATAGATCGAACGAACGGTGCTGTCAAAGCTGCCGGAGATCCATTTTGCTTTGAGAATGAGAATATGCTGCCCGTTGTGGAAGCAGGATTCTGCATGCTGTACGCCTTTGACCGGCAGATCGGTTGCGGATGCACGCTCCAGCAGCGGAAGCAGATCCTCCATAGAAGTAAAGAGCATGCCGCCGTTTTCGGGGATCTCCGGAATGCCGCCGGTCTCCGAGTTATCGCCGAGGGTTGTGAAAACCGTCATGTATTCTCCGAGGATGCAGGCAGCGGGATCCGGTGCTGCGCTGCTCTCTTCGGGGGCGGCTTCTGTTTCCTCGATGACGGGCATTTCGCTCTGCTCCGGTGCTGTTGCAGGTGTCATTGCAATGTCGTTGTTTCTGAAATGGCTGACGCAGAAGCCGACTGCGAGGACGGCGCAGGCGCTCAGGGATGCGAGAATGCCGATTGTGAACGGTCTGAGCTTCCGGACGGAAATGTCTGCCTGTCTGCTGCTATCATCAGAATGCTGTGCAGAATGCATCATAATATGATTCTCCTTTCGCTGCTCATCCGACCTCTGCTTCGGTGCATTCCGCGCCTTTTCGGGGGCTTGTGCATGTTCAGCCTGAAACTGTATCAGCTCGTCAATATACGGCTGCGGAATGCCGCCGAGTGCTTTCAGGAATTCAGTTTCCTTCTGTTTCAAATCAGCCCCTCCTTTCTGAGGTGCTTTCTGAGCTTTTCCTTTGTACGTTTCAGTGACATTTTCACGGAGCCTGTGCTGACACCGTGCTCGGCTGCAATCTCTGCGATCGGCTGGAACGACCAGTACCGCGCCAGAAAGATCAGGCGGTTTTCGGTTGTCAGTGTGCCGAGAAATGCAGCCAGTGCGTCGCGCAGTGCGATTTCCGTGAGCTTGTCCTCCATATTCTGATCGGGATCGGCAAGGAACGGCGCGATCTCATCCAGCACGGCGGCCATTTGTCCGCCGCCGCGTTTGGCGGCTTTGCGCTCCTCATAGCGGTTGAGCGCAATATTGCGTGTCAGTGCGGAGATGTACGCAGGGAGAGAGTGCGGAACAGCGGGCGGAATGGAATTCCAGAGCTGCATGAGCATATCGTCTGCACATTCCTCTGCATCCTGTCGGTCGCCCAGGATCCGGAATGCGAGCTGTCTGCTCAGTCTGCCGTAACGGAATTCGGTTTCAGCGAGCGCCTGCTCCTGACGTTCTGTGAACATCTGAATGATATCTGCGTCTGCTTCTGTCTGCGGATCAGGCAGATCAGAATGCGGCTGTCTGACAGCGGATTCCATTGCGCACACCTCCTTTACTGAATTGCTTTTTGCCGTCCCTGTAATGATTGACAGGAAACGCACAGGAAAAGTAACGGGTTCAGAAAAAATTTTTTTGCGATGCGGAAAACAGAAGATCTCCTGTGAACCGCCGGAGATACCTCTATTATAGCACCGCTGTCAATCCCGTAATCAGGCTGCGCTGTTTCTTGAATGGATGAAAACAACTTGACGTTATGTGGATTATCGTGTAAAATATTATTATGACAGCTTGCTGTCCGCTGATATTTGTGACAGGAGGTGTATCCGTGAACCCGTCATGGATGAATATTCACATTTGCAGTATGGAAAAGACTGACCGCGCGCTGATGCAGAGTGTATTTCTGGCATATAAGCTCAGATACGGCATGATCCCGTGCGCAGCGGAGGAAGCGGAGCAGACCTATCAGCTTTCCTATGAAGAATCCGATGTATGCAGCTGGCTTTCCGTCAGCGGAACGCACTGGCATGAGCAGAGCTTTTCGTGTGCGGCGGACGCCTGCGGAACGGCACTGGATTTCCGCATGGGTGTTGTACTGTTTCAGGTGCATTCCGACGGCGCAGCGTTGTTAGAGCTGACGGATCCGTTCGGGCACAAAGCAGGCAGCCTGACAACCGACAGACACGCACCGGAACAATATCCCGATCCGCTGTTTGATGAAACACAGAAGGCAGCGTACCGGGCAGATTTTACCGATGCACTTGCATCGCAGGCGGCTTTTGCAGATGCAATGCAGAAGCAATACGGCACGGCGGCGGAAACCGCTTCGGCGCTCGCACCGCTGCTGCATCTCGGGCGTGATAAGCTGCTGACGGATGCAAAATACGGCGAAGCGGCAGCGGATACGGTTACGATGCACTTCAAAGCTGCGCCTGCGGCAGAGAAAAAGCTGACGGTCAGGGCGGCGTTCAGGCAGATCTATGGGGAAGCGCTCAAGCCGCTCGGGTTTGCATATGCCCGAACGAAAGAGCCCTGCCTGATCCGGCTTGCAGGCGATGATCTCATTCATATCATCGGCATCCGGGATATGAAGCATTTTATCGTCCCGTTTGCAGGTGCCGCGACGCTTTACCGTGCAGAGCTTGGCTTGCATCATGCCTATCGGGATATGGAATACCGGCTTCCGGAGGCGGCGCTCTTCTGCCGGAAAACGCGCACCGCTGCGGAGAAAGCACCCGATCCGCGGCTCGGTGCAAAATTCTGGTATGCGCCGGAATATCCGGAATCGCTCCGGCATTCCATGCAGGCATCTCTTGAGGCGGTGCGGCGCTGGGTTCTTCCCGTACTGGATCCGGTGCAGACACCGGCAGATTTTGCCGCATACCATGAGAAAATATTTGTGCCGCTCGGCTTCTGTGCATATCCGTTTCCGGCAGGGGATGCGGTGATTCAGTATTTGCTGCCCGATCTTGCGGAACGATTTGAACAACACGCTGCCCGTGTCAAAGCAAATCTCAATGCATCCGATGCAGGATGCACAGGCACGGATCAGGCGGATTTTGTCAGAGCGCTGAATGACCGCAGCCGTGCGGAGCTCGAGACGGAACGGCGTTCGGTATCTGCGTTTCTGGCGGATCCGGAATTCCGGCAGCAGTGCCTTGATGAGCTTGCACGGCGGAAACAGGCGAATCTGGAAACGCTCCGTTCCTATGGCGTGCTGTAACGATTGCAGCTCTCATGAAGCGGTAAATAAAAAAGAGAAGCGGTATCATTGCGATATCGCTTCTCTCTTTTTGTGCCGGAATAACAGCTTATGCCGGATTGGTAATCTCATAGGAGGAAACCTTGCTGCCGTCAATCGTAAAGACGGTCAGGCTGATGAGCTTTTCCGACTCGTATTCATGCGCGCTGACAGCAATATGGATGACGCCGTTTTCGACATAAAAGCCCCGGATGACGATTTCCCATTCCGGATTATGAAATTCTTTCAGTATTTGCTCGCCGGATTCTTCAGAATTCCGGAATTTCAGCTGATGTGCCGCATCATCCAGCCAGACATCACATGCTGCGCCCGGAATATTGTGATTATGCCTGCTGAACTCATCCTCTGAAACTGTCGTCACAGAATGATCCTCCACATTGCCTTTGAGCGGCTCATCATGCTGATTGCGGAACCATATCGTTCCATTGCTTTCAATGATTGCCTCCGGGAGATTTGGGATTCCCCATTCCGGTGTACTGACCGGAACTGCTTTTCCGTCATCATCATATCTGACCAATCCGCCGATATATTGATTTTGTGCATCAGAGAAATAATAGTCTATTGCATAAACCGCATCGTCAGTCACTTTAAAATTATAAGGAGCGTTTTCGTCAGTTGTCAGTTTCACGAGTGTTCCGGTATTCAAATCCATAATCGCGCCGCCGAGAGAGTGATTCTGTACGGTGCCGTTCAGGAAGAGCTTGCCCGGTCTGCCGGATGCATCCGGTGCAAAGCCGAATAACTGAAAGATCGTCAGATCAGTCAGCGGATCACCCGCGGAATCGGCAATCAGATCCAGAAGCGCAGTCTGCGTGCCGTCCGGATGCACCTCAAACAGCGTGTTGTCATGCACAAGTAAAACCATTCCGTCTGTGATAAACAGATTCGGCATCTGATCAGAATCCGGATCATACTCCGGAATCTGCGGCAGGCTCAGAGGTTCAAATACCAGATCACCGCCGGTTTTGCGGGCGCGCCTGCCCCGGTAGTAATCATAGATATATTCATCATCTTCTGCGAATCCGGTTTCGTTCGTATACAAATCCTGAAAACTCCGGATTTTGCCCCTGCCGCCGAGTGCATTGAGATCGGATGCAGCATTTGTGATGTCCGCAGGTTCAGTTTCCTGTGATTCGGTCTCCTGCGGCTTTGTCTCCTGCGGCACATAGTTCACGCCGAGACAGCGGCAGTCCTGCGTGCTCTTTTGAATCTGCACAATCTGTTCGCCGTGCACGCCTTCCTGCGGCAGTGTGAAGATGATATATTCATCTGTATCAAAGAATGTCATGTCCGGGCGCACATCCAGATCCGGCAGATGATCGCCCCAGAGCTCTGCCATAGTGACGCGATACGGATACAATTCCGAGGATGCGCCGGGCGGGAACACCGGCTCTCCGGATGCACAAACTTCAATCACCGGTTCATAACCGTGATAGTAGTATGAAACCGAGAAAAGCTCTGATTTCTGCATATTGAAATAGTAGTGGGCGTTTGTAATAATGCTGTCCCGTCCCTTCACTTCCGCATCGGGATTGAGCGGCTTCATGCGATACTGAAAACCATCGTCCGAAACGGCGATATAATACAGATTGTTTTCGTCAACGGTCCAGTCCGCGATTGCATCGGGCGCATCACCGGCATCTGCGAGCAGGGTTTTCTGATTCGGAGATTTGCGCGGGGCGCTGTAAATCTGATTCTCCGAGCGGAAGTAAAGCGTATCGCCCTTGCCGTCCGAACGGACATCGCCGTAGTTGAAGGGATGGTGGATGCCTTCGCCCGGCATATCCAGAAAAACATACGGCTGCGGACTGCCGTCAATCCACGAATCCTCAATATATGCGGAAAGGAAATACCAGTCATCGCCGAGCTTCTGAATGCGGCAGGGTTTCCACGGCACACTGGAGCAGAATGTTTCATTGCCGCGGCTGTCCGTGATGAAAAGCTGCTCGTCATGATAGGTATAGAGCCGCTCGCCGTCGCTCAGCAGAATGCCGTCATAGGTGCGCGGTTCACAGACGGAGCCGCCCTCTTTCTCCCAGCGAAGATACGAAAACGAATCCGGAGAGGGACCGCCGACCGCTGCATTGTCCTGTCCGGCGCCGATGTTTGTCGGAAAATAAAAGTATTCATCATCGCTGTAAAGGATGCTGCTGTCATTTCCGAGTGTGCATTTGATTTCGCCGTGTCCGCCAAAGAGATTGAGCTGCTCCTTGTTCTCCGCACCGCTCGTCTCACCGGACGGATTCGCAAGATGCTCAAGGTGAACATTGTATCCGATGCAGCCAATCACAACGGCAATGCATGCTGCAATCGCGCCGATGCCGAGACTCAGCCGACGGATCGAACGGCTGTCCTTCTGTGCGGAACCGTCCCAGAGCATTGCATTTTCGATATGATCTTTTCGGATCCGATTCATGATGTTGATATAATCCTGCTCTTTCATCGCAAACCCTCCTGTTCTAAGTATTCTTTCAGTGCATTCCGCGTGCGCAGCAAGGTCATTTTCACTTTGCTCTGTCCCTTGCCGCAGCGCGCAGCGATCTCTTTGATGCTCATGTCACTCCAGTAGCGCATGACGAATATCGCGCTTGTTTCCGCCGGAAGTGTATCCAGAAACCGGTTCAGTGCATCGCCGATTGCAATGGTATCGAGTACGGCTTCCGGATGCTCCGGAGAAGCCAGCGTATCCTCAATCTCCGCGAGTGCGACTGTGAATTCACCGCCGCCGCGTTTCTTTGCATTTGCCGCTGTACGCCGCGAGCATGCAAGATTACGCACAATCACGCTGAGATATGCAGCAAAGCTGTGCGGCTGTTCCGGCGGAATACTGTTCCAGAGCTTCATCAGTGCATCATTGACACATTCCTCTGCGTCCTCGCGGCAGCCGAGAATATTATTGGCAATCCGGAGACAGAATCTGCCGAACTGCTTTTCTGTTGCTGCAAGCGCAGCCTGATCGCGCTGATTGAACAGCGTCAGAAGCTGGGAATCATTCAGATCCGGCATAGGAGTCACTCCTTTCTGATTGTGATTTGAGGTCCTCTATCTATTTCGACTCAATCCATATATCACAGGTCACATGATTTCGCAAAATTATCTGAAAAATATTTTAGCAGGATCGTTTGGCAGTCAAAAGCCCTCACAACGGAATCAGCCGAAGTGAGGGCGAATATCGTGCAGTGCGGAGATCTGAGCCGTCAGAACGGTGTAAAATCCTTGAACCGCGTCCCCTGCGAGATCAGTGTGCCGCGCATACCGGTACGAAGCTGATTCCAGAGCGAGCGGCTGATCCTGAACTCCGCTTCGCTGCTGCCTGCGATCTGAAACCGGACGTAATGCAGCGTATCGGAGGTCATCATCATCGCTCCGTCCGGACCGGTCGGCACCATGGAAGAATCCTCGCGCGTAAACAGATCCGCGACGACAGCCTCGCGTTCCAGAACAGGGGAGTTGTTATTGTTGATCCACTCTTTCACGTTTTTGACAATGATCCAGATGAAAACAACAGCAAACACGGCAAAAAATAATAGCATGAAAAAATGGTACGGCATATGTAAAACATCTCCTTTGCAGAAATTGTGCGTCTGGCAGTGCAATGATCGTTGAGCGTGCCGGAAAGTTGAGACGGCTTTTTCTGATTGCTATCTTACCATAATTGCGGCATAGAGTCAAGCGCGGCTTCACATGGGATCCGGTTTATTCCTGACCGGCGGCTTCTTTCAGGCGTTCGATGATCGCAAGGACTTCTTCATTGCTGCACCCGATAAAGCTCCGCAGCGTGCGGATCGGCATGTATTCGATCATGGCGCGGTCAAGCGGCGTCATATCTTCTTCCTTTTCCACGCCTGCAAAGAGCAGCATCTTGTCTCTGAGCAGCTCCAGCGCGGCATCATGCAGCTTGTCATATGCGAGCAGCTCTCCGATCTGCACATCCGGATCCAGTACCGGCGGAATCTGTGCGGAGCCTGTCAGCAGGACATCAATCGTGCAGTTGATATCCCGTGAGGACTGCGCGATCTCAATGGTATAGCTGCCGTTCGGTGCGTACCAGTCATGGATCCGCTCGCAGTAATACGCAAAGGAACGCTGATCCAGATGAAATGTCACGGTTTTCGTTTCGCCCGGCTGCAATTCGATCTTTTCAAACCCCTTTAATTCATGAACGGGGCGCTGTGCCTGTCCGGTGTGATCGGCAATATAAAGCTGCACGATTTCCTTGCCTGCGACTGAACCGGTATTTGTGATATCGACGCAGACATCCGCGCCGTCCGTGACACAGATCTCCGACGGCTGACCTGCGGCAGATTCGCAGCCCATGATTCTCGGGTTGCTGTATGAGAAGGTCGTATAGCTGAGCCCGTATCCGAACGGGAACAGCACATCTGTTTTCTTGGTATCGTAGTAGCGGTATCCGACGAAAACACCTTCCGCATAATGCACCTTATGCTCTTTGACATTCAGATTGAGATAGCAGGGGGTATCCTCGAGGCGGCGCGGGAAGGTTTCCGCCAGCTTGCCGGAGGGATTCACAATTCCGTACAGGACATTCATCACGGCTTCACCGACGCCCTCACCGCACAGATAGGCTTCGACAATGCCCTGCACCTGATCCGCCCACGGCATTGTGACAGGGGAGCCGTTGTGCAGAATCACGATCACCGGCTTTCCGGTTTCTGTCAGGCGGCTGATCAGGTCATTCTGCACCTGCGGCAGATCCATATGTTCCCGGTCAAAGCCCTCAGATTCATAGGAATCCGGAAGTCCGGCAAATACGACAATCTTATCCGCAAGCGCCGCCTTGCTGACGGCTTCCTGCATTTTCGCTTCATCATAGGCATCGCTGTCCGCAGGGAATCCCTCTGTGTATGTGATCTGACCGTAATCTGCCGCGACTGCATTTGCAGATACGATTTTATGCGCATTGATATGGGAGCTGCCGCCGCCCTGGAAGCGGGGCTGCGCCGCGAACCGGCCGATCACAGCCAGCTTCTCGCCCTCATGCAGGGGGAGGATATCGTCCTCGTTCTTGAGCAGCAC
>JAGKVC010000064.1 GCA_021152595.1 Clostridia bacterium | reverse complement strand
CTGCCGAGCATCCTCTCCGCCGAGGCGAGATCTCCGTCCGTGAGGGCCTTCCTTATAAGCGTGCTGCTGACCCTACGGCTCCCGTCCATGAAGCTCCCGGTCCCGATGGCCTCAAAGCCGTACTCCTCACCCATTTTCCTGAGGAGCTTAAGGTTCCCGGCGCGGCCTTTCCCGAAGCAGAAGTCGTCGCCGACAACCACGCATCTGACCCCGAGCTTCCCGACGAGTATATCCCTGATGAAGGCGTCCGCGCCCATCGAGGAGAGCTCCTTCCCGAACCTCAGCGAAATGAGCCTGTCGATGCCGAGCTCCTGCATGATGGTCAGCTTGTCGCGCAGCGTCGAGATGCGGGGCGGTGCGTTCCTGATCCCGCTGAAGTACTCGAGAGGCTGCGGCTCGAAGGTCATGACTGCCGAGGGAACATGGTACTTTACTGCCATCTCCCGGAGCTTCGCGAGGACCATGCGGTGCCCTTCATGCACGCCGTCGAAGTTCCCGATGGTGAGAACGCAGCCGGAGTGCTTTTCCTTAACGTTGATGAGTCCGCGGACAAGTTCCATCAGAGAGCCTCCGTGTCTGCCTTGAGGTCCCTGAGCCTGAGACCGAAGGCGAAAGCCGCGGCAGCATAGACCGCGGCGCCGAGAGCGATCAGCCCGCCGAGGGCTGCTGCCCTCACCATGGTGCTCCATCCTGACCAGACAGAGATGTCAGGGCTCAGCCACCAGACGGCTCCTGCCATGACGAGGGCTGCGAGGATGAGCCTCACCGAGAGGATCCAGGTGCCTCTCGGGGGAGAGTAGATCCCGCGCTTCGAGAGCCCCCGCATCAGGCACCAGGCGTTGACGGTCCCCGAGAGCGCTGTGGAAAGGGCGAGCCCGATATAGCCGAGAGGCCAGGTCAGGGCAAGGTTGAAGATGATGTTCGCGATCATGGCGATTATGCCGTAGCGCACCGGGGTCTTCATGTCCTTTACCGCGTGGAAGCCCGGGGCTGCCACTCTCGCGAGCATCAGGGAGAGTATGCCGAGTGACGAGGCGAAGAGGCTCTGGCCGGCCATCACCGCGTCATGCGCGGAGAAGCTCCCGTGCATGAAGAGGACGCAGATGATGGGCTCGCGGAGCGCGATCATGCCGGCCATTGCCGGGCAGCCGAGCAGCAGTACGGATCTGATTCCCCAGTCCATCGTGTTGGCGTAGCGCCTCATGTCACCTGCCGACCTGACTTTCGCAAGGGCGGGGAGGATCACGGTGCTGATCGCTACGGCGAACATGCCGAGCGGGAACTCGAGGAGCCTGTCTGAATAGTAAAGGTAGCTGATTGAGCCTGTGGCGAGGAAGGTCGCGAGCGTGGTGTTCACGAGAAGGTTGATCTGGTTCACCGAGACGCCAAAGAGGGCTGGGATCATGAGAGTCCGGATCTGCTTTACGCCGGGGTGGTTCCAGGCGTATTTCGGACGGCCGAGGAGACGTAGCCTCATCACGAACGGGATCTGGAAGACGAGCTGTATCACGCCGCCAGCGAAGATGCCCCATGCGAGCCCCTCCTCCGGGTTCTCAAGGCGCGGCGAGAGAAGCAGCGCTGCGGCGATTATCGCGATGTTGAGGAGGCACGGTGTGAGCGCCGGGACTGCGAACCTGTTCCAGGTGTTGAGCACGGCGCTGAAAAGGGCGGTGATGGTGATGAACCAGAGGTAGGGGAAGGTGATCTTGAGGAGGAAGCCTGCCTCCACGAACTTGTGCGCCTCAGGGCCGTCATGCAGGTACTCCATGAACCAGCCCCAGCCGAAAACCGCGGCCAGAACCGAGGAGCCGATGACGCCGATGGCCGTAACCACGGCGACTATCACGCCGAGCGTTCCCATAACGCTTGCGATGAGATCGCGGGCCTCCTCATCGCCCTTTGCCTTCGCGTCGGAGAGCACCGGGACGAATGCCTGGTTGAACGCTCCCTCCGCAAAGAGTCTCCTGAAGAAGTTCGGTATGCGGTTCGCGAAGAGGAACACATCTGCGGAGAATCCGGCTCCGAGGATATGGGCGATGATGATGTCGCGGATCATTCCCAGTATGCGGGAGAGAAACGTCGAGGCTGATACGATCAGGCCCGATCTGAGCAGACTTTTCTTGGCCACGGGAGGCACCACACGTTCAACAGGATACTTAAGACGCAACATTATACTACCTGGGCACAGCTCCCGAGCCGGAGGGACCGCGGCGGCAGGCCGTCCTTTATCAGTCCGCCGCGCGCGGTGTTTGATAATGAGGCAATGTTCAGTTATAATGCCCCGATTCAGAGCCGGCCGGTCTCCGGCACGGCTGAAACAGTAACCTCAAACGGTGTCCGCCCCGGGCGGGCATGAACATTTTTAGGAGTTTATTTTGGCTAATATCAAATCCGCCAAGAAGCGTGTTCTTCAGGACGCCAAAGCACGCAGTGCAAACAACAGCGCACGTTCCATGGTCCGCACCTACATCAAGAAGGCATTTGCCGTTATTGAGGCAGGCGACCGCGATGCAGCAGTCAAGGCTGTCAACGAGGCCCAGTCTGTTATCGGACGCGTTGCCCACAAGAGAGTAATCCATCCCAAGGCAGGCTCACGCCAGCAGGCCAGAATCGCCGCTGCCTTCAAGGCAAAGTTCGGCGAGCAGGCAGCTGCCTGAGTCCGAAGGACTTCCTACTGGAATACCGGATCACAGCATCCGGTATTTTTTTTTTGCCTGTTTCATATCCCTTCCGTGCGGTGCCGCCTTACTGGCCGTTCTCCTTCCTGACGAAGCCCGTTCCCCGAAAGAAAAGTTATGCTCAGATCCATGAATGCTGTCTGAAGGCGCGAAATTTTACGCCATTTGCTGATAAAATCACTCTCCTGTGCTCAGTTTATCTGTATCATTTATAAGTTAAAATGCTCCTTCGTTGCAGCAGGCGCCGGAGGAGCATGGCGCTGCCCGCGGATCAGGTCCGTTCTGTTTCCCGTTGGCCGGGAAAATCCGGGATCCTGAGTCTCCGGGACTGCTGCCCCGGCCGGCACAGGCGTGCGCGGCAGAGTATTTGACAGGCAATGGAACCGAAGCCGGAACAGAGAGGACTGTTGATTAAATGATTACAAAAGGAAAGATTCTTACATTCGGCAATATCAACGATTTCTATCCGCTTGGAGCAGACAACAAGGCTGCGTATGAGTTCGCCTCGGTTTTCCTGAAGAACCTTGACAGGAAGGACAAGTCATTAACCAAATATTTCGCCGTATCGGAGACCAACAGGGCCGGCTCAAGAATCGACTGGTACTGCAACGGCTCATATTACAACGGCGATCCGCAATGGACTCCATGGCGGGAAGCCCAGGAGTCCGAGCGCACTGCCGCTCTTGCAGAGCTTGACCAGATGACAGCAGGCCTTGCAAAGCTTGCCGAGAGGCTCAGGGACAGGCCGGACCAGTCGCCTGATCTGAAATTTTTTCTCGAGCTTATTTCCGGTGACAAGGAAAAGGGCACTCCGCCGATCGTGCTCCAGACGCCGGGCAGGGACTGGATCTTCATCGTTGACGGGCATCCGGTACTGACTTTCTGGGGTTTCACCGAAAAGGGAATAGAGACGGCAGGGGCGGATCCTTTCTATTTCCTGAGGCCGCCGAAGCATGCTGAGCCGGCACCGGCTGCTCCACAGCCTGAACCTGCTCCGGCGCCTGAACCTGCCCCTGAACAGGCGCCTGCTCCTTCTCCTGAGCAGGCCGCGGGGGCGGCAGGTGCTGCCTCTGCTGCAGGAGCCGGGACGGCTGCCGCGGACAGCTCGGAGAAAGTAACAGGGGAGAGGATTGTGGAGAAAAAGAGCTTCTGGGCCATGATTCCGGCATGGCTGTGGTGGCTCCTTCTGTTCCTCCTTCTTCTCCTCCTGCTGCTGCTTCTCTGGTTTTACCTGCTGAAGCCGAGGTTCTTCCCTGATCTGGGAGATGTCCAGCTGCCGCAGATCACTGCTCCGCTGCAGGGTGACAGGGACTCCGGCGCTGCGGTGACCGGGAAAGATGAGAATGAGCCTGCTGGCGGGCTCAATGAGGTTAACGCAGCCCCGGATGAGAGGCATGACGGTGACAGGACAGATCTGATTAATGTGCAGCCCGGAAGCGCGGCTGACAGAGACACCGTTGTGAGCGCAACGGCAAGTGCTCACGGAGACTCAGCGGCTCCGCTCACAGCCGCAGGCACGTCAGACAGCAGCGCAAATGCTGATGCATCTGCTGATCTGACACAGGGCACTCCTGCATCCGCAGGAAATGAGCCTGCAGTGAATCCGGATGCTGTTCCGGATGAAAGCCAGACTGTGAATCCTGACAGCGTTTCGGATGCGAATCAGGCGGTCAATCCTGATGCTGTACCAGGGACTGACCAGACGGCTAATCCTGACGCTGCTCCCGCGGCAGATCAGAGCGCGAATCCCGACGCCGTCCCTGACAGCAATGCTGCGGCCGGCACCGGTCCTGATGCCGCCGCGGCTCCGGCGGGCAGCGGCCCTGCAGCCGGTCAGGCAGCAGAGCAGCAGTGCTGCGCCGGAAAGCAGGCGCTTTTTGATTTGTCTCATCATTATGATATCTCCGTCCTTTCAAATTGTCATAGAGATTGACCGGACAGCAGGCGATCCTGCAACTTTTCCGTTCCAGTATGTGTATACAGACAGTATATCATATTATGTCGAAAAGTGCAATGGGGGGAGGATAAAATAATTCTGACTTTTCGCTTCTTGGGCGTAAAATCGGAGCCGCGCACGGCGCGGGTATATCATATTTCTGCCGGTTTGTAAAGGTAAAATATCGTATCAGCTTGACAAGCTGTCTGAACAGATGATATAATAAAAATGACAGAACCGGAGACGGAGTCCGGTCAAAAATAAATGCAATGAGGTGAATTTCATGAGAAAGACCGTCATTCTGAGCAGCCGCGATGAAATGCTTGCAGCGCAGTTTCAGGACGCTGAAAATCTTGCTGTGCAGTTTTCCGAATCAGCGGATGTGCTGCCGGATACCGGCTGTGTGCTGATCTCACAGCAGTTTGCAGGGGAGCAGCTCGCAGATACGGTGCTGATGCTGTCCCGCCGCGGCATTCCCTGTGCCGTCCTGACCTTTGACAAATCAGATGAGAATGAGGAAAAGCTGCTTGACAGCGGCATCACGCAGATTCTCAAGCTGCCGATGTCTGCCGGACTGCTCGTCAAGCGGATTGATGCGCTGATGAAGACGCCTGAGCAGCATGCACCGGATTCCGGCTTTGAGCTGTTTGCGCAGATGACCGATACAGAACGTGTGAACGGCGCCTATGTCGTGCCCGAAACGGATTTTCCGCATATCTACCGGTATGTGCAGCGCTTACAGGAGCGCATGGAGAAGCCTGCGCAGCTCGTGAAATTCAGCTTTCATACGCGCCTGAATATGAAGCCGGAGCCCGGTACGCTGGAATCGGCTTTCCCGATTGTGCAGAAGTGTCTGCGGCGCGGAGATATTGTCAGCATCTACGGCTTTGCGCTCTGTGCAATTCTCATCGGTGCGGATGAGGAGGGCGGCAAAGTCGCAGCGGATCGCATTGTCTCGACCTATGCGGCGCATTTTCCGGCGAGTCTCTACACCATGAAATATGAGATGCAGGAGATCAGGTGAGCAGAAAAACGCGCCGCGCTCCTTCGGGCAGAATTTGTTTGAAAAATGACGTTTTCATACTATTATCTGCAAATAATGCATTGACTTTTTTGCAGAAACGTGATATACTGGACACCGTATTTATTGATATGCCAAATTGACATATATTATAATCAGGAGGTTCACATGAAGAAAGCTACAAAACTGTTGAGCGTTCTCTTTGCGGCTGCACTGTGCATTCCTGCCGTATCCGGCATGACAGCCTTTGCAGAGGAGGAGGCACCGGTCGCCGTCAGCATTTCCGCTGACAAGGAATCCTATGCCAAGGGCGACAGCATGAAATTTCAGGTTTCGGTATCGAACTCGGGTGAAGCTGAGATCGACGGAATTGCTTTGCAGGCATCGCTCTCCGACAAGTTCAAGATTTCGGAAAATGCGGCGTATACTGTTGATCTCGGTGCAAATGAGACCAAGGTCTATACGGTCTCTGTTGATCCGGTGAAGACCGCTGCTGCGACGGGCAGCTCGAATTCTTCCGGCTCGACCAAATCCGCTGAGAGCCCGAAGACCGGCGATTCGTCTCCGATCATTATTATGCTGATTCTCGGCGCGGCTGTAATTGTTGCATTTAAGTCGAAGCAGAGCAGAAAAGTATTCTCGATCATGATTACGGCTGCACTGATCAGCTCGCTGACGATGAGCAATCTCTCTCTCATCGCAGATGCGGAAACGCAGTCGAAGGAGGTCACGGCAACCGGCGACTTCAAATATGACAATGCTGCGGAAAAGATCACCGTCACGGCAAAATATGAGCTTGCCTCTGAGAATGAACAGCCTGCGGAAAAGCAGGTGCTTGATTACAACAAGCAGGCACTCCGCGATGTGACCGGTGTTTCCAACGCGCGTCAGCTCGGCGGCTATATCAATACCGAAGGCAAGAAGATCAAGCAGAATGTTCTGCTCCGTACCGGCAACCTTGCACATATCACCGAGCCTGGCATCAAGGCGCTTCAGGAAAAGTACAAGGTCTCCGATATCATTGATATGCGCTATGACCGTGAGCTGAATCCGAATACGATTGATAAGGAAATCGAAGGCATCGAGCATCACAATATTCCGATGTCTGCGTCAAGAGACACCGCAGAGCAGGTCTTCTCCCAGAATCCGGATCTCTATGCAGAGCTTCAGCAGCTCCAGAGAAATGCAGGCAAGCCGGGCGGTAGCATTGCACTTTCCCTGTTCCAGGCGCGTGTCGGTATCATCAGCGCACAGAAGCACATCGAGTATTTTGAATCTGACGAAGCAGCGGGCTATTACCGCGACATTTTCAAGATCTTCCTCGATAAGCCTGAGGATGCGGCGATTCTCTTCCACTGCGCAGGCGGCAAGGACAGAACCGGTATGATCTCTATGCTGATGCTTGCAGCACTAGACTTCGATAAGGACATCATGATGCAGGATTACATGCTGACAAATGTCGCAAATGCTTCCAAGATTGAGGAGATGCAGACAGCAGCAGAGCCGTATAAGGATGATCCGGCATACTATGATATCATGTATTCGGTTTGCGTTTATCCGGAAGTCATGGAGACGAACATTGACGACCTGACCAAGCAGTACGGCTCCGTCAAGAACTTCCTCCGTGAAAAGGTCGGTCTGACCGACGATGATTTTGCAAAGCTGAAGGAACTCTATCTGGAGGACTGAGCAAAATCTGCTTCTCATATATAAAAAAGCCTGCGGAGGAACAAAAATCTCCGCAGGCTTTCTTCTTCCCGCAGCATGATTATCCAGAGCAAACATCTCCTTATTGGTATGCAATGCCGGTGTGGCGGTTCGGTCTGACTGAGCCGAATTTGAGACAAGCGCATTTTTCGTCTTGCTTTTTCAGATAATGTTGTGTATAATAGGGTAAGAGGACAGCAGAGCAGCAGAATCGGAAAAGCAGGAGGTGCCTATGCCGTTTCAAATTATTCGCAATGATATTGCAAAGGTCCGTGCCGATGTGATCGTCAACACTGCCAATCCGAAGCCGCAGATCGGCAGCGGGACGGACAGCGCGATCTATGCCGCGGCAGGCAGCGATGCACTGCTGGCTGAACGGCGGAAAATCGGTGAGATCGAACCCGGGCACGCAGCGGTGACACCTGCATTTGCGCTTTCAGCGAAATACATCATACATACAGTCGGTCCTGCGTGGCTGGACGGTCAGCACGGGGAAAAGGATATTCTGCGCGCCTGCTATGAAAATTCCCTTGCGCTTGCTGCGGAGCTGAAGGCGGAGAGCATTGCGTTTCCGCTGATTGCATCCGGCGTTTACGGCTTCCCGAAGGACGAAGCGCTGAATATTGCGCTCTCGGAGATCGGAAAGTTTCTGCTGACGCATGAGATGAATGTGATCCTTGTTGTATTGGGAAGAAAAGCATTTGCGCTTTCGGAGCAGCTCATGGGTTCGGTCGCGGCGTTCCTTGACGAGCATCAGGTCAGAGAATTGGAGCAGGCGGAATATGCAGACGGCAGAATCCTCGAAGAACACCGCAGACGCCGTGCCGTGCAGCAATTTCACGCAAACAGTGCCGTGTATGAGAATCCGGCAGATTCCGGCAAACCGCTCGACCGGATCCTCAGCGATGCAGGGGATACCTTTCAGCAGCGGCTGTTCAGACTGATTGATGCAAGCGGAATGGACGATGTGACGGTCTATAAAAAGGCAAACATTGACCGCAAGGTTTTTTCTGCGATTCGCTGCAAAAAGGACTATAAGCCGTCCAAGAAAACTGCTGTCGCCTTTGCAGTCGCGCTGGAGCTTTCCATGCAGGAAATGCTCGGTCTGCTCGCGTGTGCCGGTATTGCATTCTCGCCGAGCGATAAATTTGACCTGATTATCTCATATTGCGTCCGGAACCGGATTTACGATATTTTCGAGATCAATGCGCTGCTGTTTGAATATGAGCAGCCGTTGCTCGGGGCATAAAGGAACCGCCTTGCAGGAGCAGGGCGGTTTTTGACTGCGCTGTATTTGTCGTCTGACAAACGACCACTTTTCTTTTCCTTTGTGATATACTGAGATCATCAAAGAAAAGGAGGTCTTCGATATGATCGGAGCAATGTTAGGTGATATGATCGGCGCGCCCTATGAATTTGACAGGGGCGGCAAAACCAAGAATTTTCCGCTGTTCAGCAGGGGAACCGAGTTTACGGATGATACTGTCATGACAACCGCAGTCGCGGAGGCGCTGATGGATGCGGAAGGCGGATCCGATGAAGCAATCAGAGCGGCGCTCATCCGTTCCATGCAGAAATGGGGCAGACGTTATCCGAATGCCGGTTACGGCGGACGGTTCATCCGCTGGCTGTTTACTGAGAATCCAAGACCGAACAACAGCTTCGGCAACGGTTCGGCGATGCGTGTATCGGCGGCAGGCTGGCTTTATGATGATCTGGAAACAACACGCCATATGGCGGCGCTGACAGCGGAGGTTTCGCACAATCATCCGGAGGGGATCAAGGGCGCAGAGGCAACCGCAGCAGCGATCTTCCTTGCAAGAACCGGACACAGCATGGCGGAAATTCAGGCTTATATCACACAGGAATTCGGATATGATCTCTCGCATACCTGCGCGGAGCTGCGGAAGAAAAACCGTCACGATGAAACCTGTCAGGTGACGATGCCGCTGGTGTTTGCAGCATTTCTGGAAAGCACGGACTATGAAGACGCAATCCGCAATGCAGTTTCGCTCGGAGGCGATACAGATACCATCGCGTGTATCACCGGCAGTATTGCGGAAGCATTTTTCGGAGTACCGGAGGCGATTGCGGCGGAGGGCAGACGGCGTCTTCCTGCTGATATCCTCGCAGTTCTGAAACGGTTTGATGCCATTGCCCGATAAGGCGTGTTCACAGATCCGTATGCAGATCAATTTACAGATTGACCATTGATTTTTTTCAGAAAATGTTGTATAATAGATGCAGTTATCTTAAGCTAACAAGAAAGAAGGATGAACTACTTGCGATTCACAATTCTGTTGACACTCGGCGGAATCGTGCTGCTGTGTCTGATGATTGCAGCAGCGACTTTTTTCATGCCGTATCGCGGAATGGCAGGATTTTTTCCGCCCGATGTGCAGGAGGCACTGCGTCCGCGTCTGGATGCAATCGACAGGCAGCCGAAAGCACCGCGCATTTTCGGCGGCGTGCTGATCGTGCTTATGTGCATGATGTTTGCAGGATTATACATCATTGGCGGAATCGACGGGCTGCATCATCTGTTCACATACCGGGATTTTCTGCTGCGTTTTCTGATCATCTCATTCGGCACAAAGGCATTCGATATCATCGCGCTGGACTTTTTCCTGCTGACCAAAACCCAATTTTTCCCGCGCATCTTTCCCGAGACAAAGGATTGCGCAGGCTGGCAGCAATTCGGCTATAACCGGAAGCAGCAGCTTTCTCAGTGTGTGATCATGCTGATCTGCTGCATTGCAATGGCATTTGTGTTCGCAAAGCTCTGATGCGGCTGCATGGAGATTCATACAAGAGAACGGCGTACCGGTTTTTCGCGGTAC
The DNA here is from genome assembly GCA_021152595.1 of Clostridia bacterium. Lineage (GTDB taxonomy): Bacteria > Bacillota > Clostridia > Oscillospirales > Ruminococcaceae > Firm-04. The sequence goes on along the minus strand of JAGKVC010000064.1, from coordinate 5,548 downwards.
GCCGTCGCTTTATTTTTCCATCATGCGCAGGATTTTGTATTTGATTGCGGTATACGGATGCTCGCGCAGGGAGAGATTGCCCTTTGTGTGTCCGTAGAGAACGGTTGAGGGATGCGTGAACTCGCGGAAGCCCCATTCGCCGTGATAGGCGCCCATGCCGGAATGACCGGTTCCGCCGAAGGGAACACCCCTGACCATGAGATGCAGGCAGACCTCATTCACACAGCCGCCGCCGTATTGCTGTGACTGCATCACATGCTCAGCCCATTTGATATCGCGCGTGAAAAGATAGAGCGCAAGCCCGTGTTCGCGTTCTGCAACGGTTTTCAGCAGCGCTTGGATCTTTGCATCGGGATAGGGGACAACCGGAAGCAGCGGTGAGAATAATTCATGCTGCACGATCGGCTCATCAATGCGGCACGGATAGATGACGGTCGGCGCATATTTTTTGGTATCCGGATCGCCCTTTCCGCCGAAGATGATCCGGCTGCGGTACTGCTCTGCTTCCTCATCACATTTCCGGTAGGCAGCATCCGATATGAGATGCGGATATTCCGTATTCTTGACGGGATCGGGACCGATCTGCCGGATGAATTCCTGTTTCAGAGCTTCGAGAAACTGCGGCGCGATTTCCTCTGCAACTGCAATCTGATTGATATTGATGCAGATCTGACCGCTGTTGCAGAGCTTGAAAAATGCGATTTTCCGTGCAGCATCGCGGATATCGGCATCTTTTCGGATGATGCACCAGTTTCCGGTTTCGCCGCCGAGCTCCAGTGCGACCGGCGTCAGATTCTTTGCCGCTTCCTGCATGACATGCCTGCCGACGCGCGGTGAGCCGGTATAGAAGATCTTGTCAAAGCGTTCAGCGAGACAGAGATCGGCGATATCATGTCCGCCGTCGATCAGCGCGACGTATTTCTGCGGAAACAGTGCTGCAAGCATTTCCTGCATGACCGCGGTACAGTGCGGCGTCTTGGAGCTTGTCTTGATGACGGCGGTATTTCCGGCTGCGAGCGCCGCAGTCAGCACACCGAATGTCAGCAGGACGGGGAAATTAAACGGGCTGATAATCAGCGAGACGCCGTATGGCATCTTGTAGACTTTTGTTACGGTGCTGGGGAAGCATTGCAGTCCGCTGAAATGAATTTCCGGCTTTGCCCATTTCCGGATGCCGTCCAGCGTCTCATTGATTTCTGCGATTGTGACGCCGATATCCAGCAGATATGCTTCGGCAGTGCTTCTGCCGAGATCAGCCTGCAAAGCTGCGCTCAGGCGGTCGTTGTATGCAATGACCTGCTGCCGGAGCCGTTTAAGCTGCCGGATGCGAAATTCCACAGGCAGTGTTTTCCCTGTTTGAAAGAATCTGCGCTGCTTTTCGACTGTCTCATGAATTTGCTCAGCATTCCACATGGCGGTACTCCTTTCAGCATGCGGTTATGATCGGATGCCGCATTGCTTAGTATTTATTATACCCGATGCTGTCGGATTCGTCAAGGAAAAGCACGGCTGTACATGCAGTTTGTACAACCGTGCTTTGTTTCAGAGTGTGATCATTTTTGCAATATATTTGAGAATCAGAATCACATCCTCGGGATCGGGCTTGCCGCTCTGATTGCAGTCGGCATTTGATTTGCCCTGTGCAGTGACCTCGGCGCTCCGATCCTCCGCGAGGAATCTTGCGAGCAATACCGCATCGGAGACATCCGTATGGCCGCTGAGATTGACATCGCCGCGCAGTGCTTTGGCAGCGGACTGATAGGGCTCAACCTTTTTCGTTGTGCCGTCCGGAAGTGTCGCTGTTTCCGTTACCAGATCGACCTTGACGGTATAAGAAGCGGTCGGCGCATCATAGCGGTAAGTATATTCTGCGACCGGATGATTCTGCTCAAAGCGGATCGTTGTCTGCACATCGGAAACCGTGCGCTGTGTATAATCCTGCATATAGGGATCGACGAAGATCTCCTTCGCTTTTTCCGCGCCGATTGCGATATAGTGTTCCGTTGTATTCAGATCAGTGCGGTAGAGTGTCTGTTCCCGAAGCGGGGATTGATCCTTGCTGAGATACGCAATCTCACCGACAATGACCGGATTGCCGGATCTGTCCGTTCCGATCCGGAAGGTCTGACGCTCGCCGTCCGCATTGCCGCAGTGCAGATACATGCCTTCTTTGTTATCAGCGATGCTGCTCTGCTCCTGCCTGCCGTAAAGATCGCCGTATTCATAGACGTAATCATAGTCCGCAGCGCGCGCCGGATCGCTGAACGGAACCACATGCAGCGTATCCGCCGTAACTGCAATCAGCATGTTATCGCTTCTGTAGATGCCCGGTTTCAGCGGATTGTCCTTCGGATAAGGATGCGCCGGATCGGATGCGTTCACGGTATAATCGGTGATGTTATAGGCGCGATCGACCGCACTGATCTGATAGGCGGTGAAATCCGTGACATCATAGGAGAGCGTATAGCTGCCGCTGCGATCGGGCTCTGCTTTGACAAAATCCGTGAAATCAAACTGCTTCAGCCATTGATATCCGGTGATATCATCGCGGAGCAGCCGGTTGAACGGCTTTCCTGCGGATGTATTCAGTGTGCTGAGATCGGCGCCTGCCTTTGCAAGTGTCATGCTCATATCTGCACGCGCTGCCTGATTGCCGCAGAAGAGATCAAACATCCCGATCATGCCGTACTGCGGCTTGTTAGCCGGATCATAGCTGCCTGCAACGCCGCCGCACCCCTTGCCTGTGATCACGAAGCCGTCCAGAACCGGATCTGTGGCAGTCAGCCGGAGGATTGTTCTGCCGTTCTGTGTTGTCAGTTCGGTTTTGACCTTCGGCGGTGTTTTGTCCACGGTGAACGGCACGGAGATTTTCTGTACAACCGCGCCGCTCTTGCCGTCAGAATCGCGCACAACGCTGATTTCGGCGGTGTATGTGCCTTCCTTGAGCGAATAGAGCGTATCGCCGCAGGTGACGGCTTCAAACATGTCGGTCTTTCCGAGATAATGCGAATACTGCGGCGTACTGATCCGGTTGCCTTGGGAATCGAGAATCTCCATGCCGCGGACACTGACCGAATACAGGCTGCGGAATCCGACAGCGATCTGATCGGCGATGCTGTCTCCGTTCGGTGAAATGTAGGTCATGTAGTTTTGGTTCAGTGCCGATGCGATTTTCGCTGATGTCTGTTCAATGAACGCAAATACCCGCATATAGGACTGGCTATACTCCCGACTGGCGTGCTGATTCCGGATCTGAATGTCATTCCAGTCGGGATTCGGTGTTGTCAGCGCCTCGAGATTCCCAAAGTGAAGCTCAAGAAATTCACAATCCTTATAAGAGAGCTTGCTGTTGACAACGGACTTTGCAAGTTCAGCAAGCTCCAGCATCGAATAGCGTGCGGAGAGCGCCTGTTCCGTTTCGATCGTCGCGCAGCCGCCCTGCATCAAGATCAGATTGATTTTGCTGTAATCGTCGGAGAATCCTGAGATCGGGATCGAGATGTCGGCATTGTTTGCAGCATCCGAGAGCATCAGATAGCCCTCGATATAGAAGCCGTTTTTGAAGGTCTGCCGGATTGTCTGTGCCTCGCTGCTGTCCAGCTTGACGGAGAGCGTGACCGTCTTGCTTTCACCGGCAGCGATCGTTTGCAGAGCGCTGCAATCAGCCTGACAGGAGAGCGCTTGTCTGCCGGAGAGATATGCCATGCCGTCTCTGCCGGTTTCCGCGCGGTCTGTTGAGAGTACCAGCTTTGCCGAATCAAACCGGACATCGCTGTCACCGAAATTTGTTGCGGTCACATCGAAGCTGAATGCTGTTCCGAGATTGTCGCGCAGGCTGATTTTGGATTCGCCCTCAGCGCCGGTCAGGATTACGTTTGTGTGGATGGAATTGGGCAGGGAGACAAGTCCTGCACCCTGAATTCTCGGGGAGATGCAGATTCCGCCGGACTGATACGGAACAGCACCGGTCATCAGCAGATTGCGGATGCGCTGCTGCCGTTCTGCACCGGTGAGTGTGCAGCCGCTCTTTGTCAGATACTGATTCAGTACCGCAGTGCAGCCTGCAAGATACGGCGATGACATCGAAGTGCCGGACATCGACGTATACTGTCCGTCGTATGCTGCGGAGATCACATTTCCGCCGACGCCCATGATATCCGGACGCAGCTCCAGAGAGGGGAGCATGCCCCAGCTTGAATAGGAGCTGACACCGCTGTTTGATTTCCGGTTTTCAAATTCGTATGTGACTGTGATCTGGCGGTCAGATGCATTTTTCAGCAGTTGACCGTCGGTTTTGGAGATCATCGCCATCGGCAGACCGGAGCCGTTGACCATCAGACCGCTCAGGCGATCTTCAATGTTGCAGACGATCACGCCGACTGCGCCTGCCTGTGCAGCGTAAGTACCGGTATCGGTGAATACATTGCCGCGGTCAACCAGAACGATCTTTCCGCGTACATCATTTGCGGCAATGCTGCTCTGTTCGCCTCTGCCGCAGTAGACATAGCTGTAATTGCCCTCGCGCAGCTTTTCATTGAGATACAGCGCATTCGGTGAGTTTTCCGCTTCGATATAGCCGGACGCGAGTATTTTGGTGCTTCCGTGGCGCAGAACGCCGCATTTTTCGATTGCAGCATTATCAGCGGATGCAACCGCAAGTGCCTTTGAACCCTCACTGATCAGCGTATTCATTGTGGAATGATCGGGGGTATCGGCGGCTGCTGCAAGACTCTGTTCGCCGTCGTTTCCGGCAGAAATGCAGACCGTGATACCGACATCTGCAGCGGCATTGATCGCGTTTGTCAGCACATGCTCATCATCCGGCAGAATCCATGTGGTGCCGTAGCTCATGTTGACGACATCGGCGCGCAGCTTTGCAGCATCCTCGAGCATGGCAACGGTCGCGTCGGTCAGCATCAGTGTGGTCTGCGCTTCCCATTCGGTCATATCGGTGTCCCGCGACACATCGGGAATCAGATAGCTTTCCATTGCCATAAAAACGATCTGCGCATCCTTTGCGATACCGGAGATCTGATTTCCGGAAGCATCGGTGATCGCATTGCCTGCCGCGATTCCGGAGACATGCGTGCCGTGATAATATCTCTGATCGGTATTGCGGACTGCATACGGATCGTTGGAGATATAGTCCGCAGCAAAGGGAATTTTGCTGCTGAGATAGAATTGATCCGGATCGCCGTTTACATGAAATCCGACAGTCTGCGCGATCCGTTCGACATCCTCCTTTTTCAGCTTGACATTGATATTCATAAGAATTAACAATGGGCAGTTTCCAAAAGTGACCTTATTCCGATAAAAATCCAATATAGCACAAAAGAGTATCAATCTCCTAATACAACGGAGACTGATACTCTTTTCTTTTTTCAGATTATTCTATTCTGAAGAAACCTTCAATCAATCAACAAGATAGCTCAAAAAACAAGAAAAGCCGAAGTTAGTGTGACAACCCGACCTCGACTTTTCGCAAAATTATTGAATTGACGATACGCTAAACTTGATTCGTATGTTTCTCACACAGTTTCTAATATAC
>JAGKVC010000063.1 GCA_021152595.1 Clostridia bacterium | reverse complement strand
CTCATTGACACAGAAGCCGATGCAGGTCGCATCACGGATATATGTGGTACCGATCATAATGTCCATGCGGACAGCGACCACAACCATGAGCAGAATGCAAAACTTTTTCGCAAGCCCGACCCAGCCCGCCTTTGAACTCAGCCTTCCGGTCTTGCTGTGCTTGCTTCTGCCCATAGATGCGGTAATCAGTCCGGTTGTGAAGTCGATTGCCATAAAGATGATGAGTGTTGCCAATGCCGAATCCCACCCTCCGAGCAGCGCCGCAAAAAAGCCGCCGATGACCCCGGCGGCTGTACAGATATTTTCTTTCATTGAATCATCCTCTCTTAAATTGTCACATCCACTACCTTCACAGAACGGATCATTGGGCTTGTATTATCGGTGATTGCTTTCCAAGCAAGATAATAATCGCCGGCACTGATACCATTACATTCATGCAGCACATTGATATAGTTGCCCACAGTGCCGAGCCAACCGAACGGCACAGAAACTGCCTGATTATTCTGGATAGCCTCGTAGATATATCTTGCGGTATCCGCCGGAGAAAGTGTATCATTGTTTTTCGGCACAAGCCACATCTCACCGATATCCGTAGCGCCCGACTTATAGCTCATCATGATCTTGTTGGAAGAACTGATGTGAACAGGTTCTACACACATCGTATAAATGGTCTGACCCCAGTTGAAATCCGGCTGATTGTAGTAGATCGCATAGCCGTTCTCCTCACAGCAGAAATGCTGATACGATTCTGTGAAGCCGGAGAGACTGCGGTAGCCGTCATTGTAGAAGGTGTAGACCTTTTCACCGTAGTCATGGAGCGTGTCAATAGAAGCCCTGAACAGCGTGACATCCGGCTTTCTCTGCGGGATTTGCAGCACTTTCGGGACAAGGGTATTCAGCTTTTCGGCCTCCGATGCCTGCACGCCCATTGCCACAAGGTTCCTTGCAAGCTGGTCGCGCTGATTGTCCAGCTCAGTCAGATAATTTGCGATACTCATGCTGTCACCTCCACGATATCCGCCAGAGCGGTTTCAACTCCGGAGAGTGCGGCTTCAACGGCTTCAAGGCGTGTGTAAATGTCCGTGATAGAGGTTTTCGCTCCCTGCATATCATAGAGGATCTCGGTCTTGAAGCGCTCGAAAACGCCCTCGTTCACACCAACACGCTCATTCAGGTTCATTGCTGCGGTGTATGCTTCGTTCCATCTGCTCACATGGGATTCCGTGATGGAGTTGTGCCATTAAAGTGTACAAAAGCCTTTTCACCAAGTGTTGTGACGGATGGCGGAATACTCAGCGAAGTAATCCCACCCTGATTATACATAAAGAACGCACGCTCACCGATCTCTGTAAGGCTGGTCGGGAAACTTGCCGATGCCATACTCTTGCAGCGTTCAAACAAGCTGTTTCCGATTTTTGTGATACCGTCCGATACCACAAGGCTTCTGATATCCTCATTTTCCCAGAATGGTGACTGCCCGATTTCGTAGTCGTAAGTCTCACCGGTTCCGTGAAGCAGGAGCTTTCCGTTTTCGTAGAGAACATAATGGATGTTTTCACCGCAGGAGCCGATCTCCACGATGCCACCGATGATGTCATCGACCTCCGTCTGGAGCGTATCGACCTTGTTTGTAAGCTCTGTGACCGTATCGTTGTATTCCTGCATTTCCGCTGTGATCTGTGCAAGCTGTGCCAACATCTCGGTAACCTTACATTTCCCAAGGATACAACGACAATATCCGCAGACGTTCCTGTCCTCACGGTAGTCGTACCAGTCACGCTCAGTGAGAGATTCAGCACCCGGATTCAGGCGCACGGCATACATCAGCAGGCGCACATGGTCTGCGTCCTGCGGGATAGACGGAAGTGACGGTGCTTCTGCCGGAGTGCCGGGAAACAGCCTCAGCGTCACGCTACGGACAGATTCTGAGGTGTCCAGATAGATTGCAAGCTCCAGCGCAGCACAGAGCCGCAGCCCAAGGATCATGCTGCTGGTCGAGACCTTGCGTGTTCCGTATTCAAACATCTGATAGTGCTGCAGCTGTACGCCGATCGCTTCTGCGATCTCGGTCTGCGTCAGCCCGAGCTCTTTTCTGCGTTTTTTCAGGATCAGTGCTTCCCGTCCTATATTTTTGGCCATTGCAAATTACCTCCTGCTGAATGTGTTTGTACCAGACAGTATACCAGCACTTGAATGTAAAGTCTATTCACCAGATTGGACAAGGAATTCCTGTACACCTTGTGCGCTTTATAGCAAGACGAATAAAGAGATTCTATGGAGGTTAGGACTGATCTGACGGGAATTCCTGTACAAGATGATGTCCGCAGAACCTGAATTGTAAATGTTTTATAAACATATTTACAATTCTTCGACTTTGTGGTATAATACAGATGTAATCTAACAGAACAATCAATTCTGACTTGTGAGGGTATGATATGGAAACGACGAAAGCAAAAAAACGCGAAGCAAAGAAAACACACATCATGGTAAAATGCTTTGAATGCTATGCGGAGCATGGATGATGCAGTGCCGGGATCAAAGGACTTGTAGAGGCCAGCGGCATCTCTTCGGGGAATCTGTATTCTTACTTTCAAAACCTCGACGACCTGATTATTCAGTCTACTGAGTATTGCATGAGCAGAGTAGAAGAGGAATTGAAGTACCGCCTGATGTATCAGATTTATACGCACCCGAAATACAGGGAATACGGGAAGAAATTCTTTCAGGGTGCTGATAAGCGTTACACTGAATACGCCAAAAGCTTAGAGCGCAAGTCGGGGATTCCCCACCGGAGGCTGACCGGGCTGATTTATATGCTTGTTCGTGCCAGCGTGCACTATGCATTGTTTGAGGATGAATTTTACCTCAAATCACAGATTGCAGTGCTGAAAGAGAGCATTGAATTGTTGATGGAGAAGCATCGTGCCGGGGCTCAGAAATGAGCTGGAACACAGTGTATAGGGCGATCTGATCGCTGTGTATAACCAATCTCAATTTTGACAGGAGGAACTTTTATGGCAAACACACAGGTAAAGAAAACCACAGCGTTTCTGTCCGTGGTGGCAATGGTTTTATCCATGCTGCTTTATTTCCCCGGCGGAACATTCAGCACCTACTCCGGACTGAAAGCAAGTGCGGAAGGCGTAACTTTCACGGCAACTGTGGGTACAGCCGGAGTCGCTGCCGATGGCAGTGAGGGTTATGCAAGTCTTATTGACGGAAAATATTCCAGCACTGATACAAGTGATTATTCAAAATGGTGTGTTACGAATTTTTCAAGTGCTTACATCATTTTTAGTGCATCAGAACCCATATTGGTTACGGGCTATTCCATCGTCACGGGCAATGACAATAAAACATTTACCGGAAGAAACCCCAAAAGCTGGACACTGTATGGATGCAATGATGCAATTGCTAACTCAGAAGAGGGCAAGGATACCACAAGCTGGAAAGTAATTGATGCTGTTACAGATGATGAGCAATTGGAGGATGAAAACTATACAAAATATGTATATGATAAATTAACGGGTTCTACATCGACAAAGTATCAGTACTTCAAGCTGGAAATCACAGCAACACAAGGTTCAGATGTAATGCAGATGAGCGAATTCATACTGACGCATTGTGTGCATGAATGGGAAATAAGTGATACCATTGATCCGACCTGTATCAAGGGCGGCTATGACGTTAATGAATGTTCAATATGCCATTGGCAGAAGAAAGTTCCAACTGCTGAGGCTTGGGGACATGATTTTGGTGAAGACGGATTATGCACTCGCTGTGGGGTGGAAGACACAACACCAAAAGAGCCATCAGTAGTCAACAATGTGTATCAGATAGGAACAGCTGGAGAGCTTTACTGGTTTGCGTATAAGGTAAACAACGATAATAGTAACTTTGGAAGTGCAAGAGCAGTTCTCACAGCGGATATTACCGTGAACAGCAATTTGCTTGGTTCTATGACTTTTGACGCTTACGGCAATGTGTCAAACGGCACACGCTTTACAAGCTGGACGCCTATCGGTAACAGCGTTTTCAACGCATACAGCGGCACATTTGACGGACAGAATTATACCATAAGAGGATTGTATTTCAATGATTCAACTGTAAACGATGTCAGCTTATTCGGTTATAACAATGGCACAGTAAAAAATGTTAGTGTTGTGGATTCCTATTTCAAAGGCTATAAAAATGTCGGCGGCGTGTGCGGATTTAATGGCGGTACAATCACAAGCTGCTATAACACAGGCACAGTCAGCGGAACAAGTTGTGTCGGCGGCGTGTGCGGATGGAATGCAACTAAATGCACAATTACAAGCTGCTATAACACAGGTGCAGTCAGTGGAACAAGCGATGTCGGCGGCGTGTGTGGATTTAATGACGGTACAATCACAAGCTGCTACAACACTGGCACAGTCAGCGGAACAGAAACTATCGGAGGCGTGTGCGGATATAATTATGACTACAGCACAATCACAAACTGCTATAACACAGGCACCGTCAGCGGAACAGAAACTATCGGAGGCGTGTGCGGATATAATTTTGGAGGCACAATCACAAACTGCTATAACACAGGGGCAGTCAGCGGTACAAAAGAAGTTGGCGGCGTGTGTGGATTTATTTGCTACAGAATCGCAAACTGCTATTTTGACAGCGATAAATACAGTGGAAATGCTATCGGCAGCTCACTAGGAGGCACAGCTACAGATGTGGAGGGCAAAGCTACAGTACAGTTTAACAGAGGCGAGGTGGCATATCGGCTTTCACAGGGCTATACGGTAGGCAGTGACACTTATGACGGCTCAGTCTGGGGACAGACCATAGGCACAGACAATTACCCGGTTTTAGGTGGAAAAAAGGTTTATGCAACAACTGGCTGTGTTACATATAATAACGACGGTAATACAAACGCAAAGGAGCATAACTATACATTTACTGCGGATGCGCATTCCTGCAGTGATTGTGGTTTCACGGAAAGCCATTCATTGGGTGAGAACAATCAATGTACTGTCTGCAAGACTTATGCAATCGCCAACGCAGACCAACTTTACTGGTTTGCAGATCAGGTGAAAAATAACCATACAAGCTTTAAGAATGCAAACGCAGTGCTCACAGCGGATATTACCGTGAACACCGGCGTGCTGCAATCTGACGGTACGCTTGCTGACGACACAAGCAGCTTCAGAAGCTGGACACCCATCGGTTACAGCGATTTGCGCATATACACCGGCATCTTTGACGGGCAGGGGCATACCATCAGCGGTCTGTATGTCAACGATGCAAGCGCAAGATTTGTTGGCCTGTTCGGCTGTGCAGGCACAAGCAGCAGTGTTTCCAATGTTGGTGTTGTGGATTCCTATTTCAACGGCAATAATAATGTAGGCGGCGTGTGCGGATATAGTAACGGCAAAATCACAAACTGCTATAACCAAGCCACAGTCAACGGTTCCGGTTATGTAGGCGGCGTGTGCGGAGAAGCCGGTCCCGGCAGCACAAGCAAAATCACAAACTGCTATAATGTGGGTATCGTAAAGGGAAAGACCTACACTGCATGCGTGGTGGGATATGCTGACTCCGGCAAGGTTTCAAATTGCTATTACAGTGGAGAACAACCTGAGGAGGATCTTCCGATCCTTACGCAACCAGTAATTCCGATTGATCCGAGTATAACACTTACAACTACTACGACAAAGCCGAAGATTACGGTTCCCCGTCTCACTACCACTACAACTACCACAACCACCCGTGAAATGCCCGGTATCGTGATACCAAGCCTCACAACGACATCGACATCCACACAAACACCTACGGTTCCTACGCAGGCAACCACGGATGGACTCGCAACTCCCAAAACTCCAGAGCAGTTTGCCAGCGGCGAGGTGGCGTATCTCCTTGCAGAGGGCGACAACGGCTCTGTCTGGGGACAGAAAATCGGCACAGATGCTTACCCCGTTCTTGACGGCACGAAAAAGGTTTATCAGATTGATGTCTATGCAGGCTGTAAGGGAAATCCGGGCACTGCCAGCAAAGGGTATTCGAATACAAATGCCCCGGTTTATGCAGTTCACAATATGACAGAGCATCCTGCAAATGCTGCAAGCTGCACTAACTCCGGCAATTATGCGTACTGGACTTGCTCCCATGAAAACGGCGTATACTACAAAGACGAAGCCGGTACCGAAACCTTTGCAGACTTCGCAGCAACGGTGATTCCGGCTCACGGCCACGATATGACGGAGCATCCTGCAAATGCTGCTACTTGTACAAATCCTGGAAATTATTCGTACTGGACTTGTTCCTGTGAAGATTGCATTTACTACAAGGACGCAGCTGGCACAGATACCTTTGAAAACCTTGCAGCAACTGTCATTCCGGCGCATGGCCACGATATGACAGAGCATCCTGCCAATGCTGCAAGCTGCACTAACTCCGGCAATTATGCGTACTGGACTTGTTCCCGTGAAGATGGCGTGTATTATAAGGATGAAGCGGGCACAGATACTTTTGAAAACCTCGAAGCAACGGTGATTCCGGCTTCCGAGCATGACTATACATCAGCGGGCATCTGCAAAATCTGCGCTGCGCTGGAAAACGGCAAAGACGGTTTCAAGAGCGTTTCTCTGACCATGACCGACGGCGTGATCCTCAACTATCATCTGCTGCTTTCTGAAGAGGCTCTGGCGGATGTTGATGCATTTATCCACTTCACTTCCCCCCAAGGTCTTGATGTCATCATCAAGTTATCCGAGGGCGTTCAGGTAGCGGGCAAATACAAGTTCAGCCTTGAACTTCGTCCCGACCAGATGGCTGAAGTGATTACAGCGCAGGTGGTTTACAGTGACGGTTCCACCGGCAACAGCGTGAATTACTCCGTGCAGCAGTATGGGGAAAATGTGACTGAAGCTGACAGCAGCAAGGCACTTGTGGACGCTATGCTGAAATATGGCGCATACACGCAGCTTTATACCGGCGAGAACACAGATAATCTGGCGGTGCCGGTTGGCGATTATACCGTCAATGCAAGCATTGGTGAGTCCTATCAGTATCAACTGGACGGTAGCGTCTCAGGTGTTACCCTAACAGCTGCAACGCTCCAGATTGGTGCATATACGACCATCCGATTGAAGTATCAACTGGAAGATGGCGCAGATATTCAGGATTATACCTTCAAGTGCGGAGATACCGTGCTCACTCCGGAAAAATCCGGCGATTTCTACTATATTTACCTTAGAAACATTCGCCCTCAGGATCTGGATGAAATGTACAGCGTTACTGTTTCTGACGGGACCAACACCACGACCTTTGCATACAGCGCATTTACATATATGAAGAATGTTCTGGACAATGCCGAATCTTACGACCAGACGCTTGTCAATGTGATCAATGCGATGTATGATTATCATCAGACAGCAGAGGCCTATCTTATTGGATAATGGAGGTGAAAATCGTGAAAGAGAAATACGAACAGGCTGAGATTGAGATCGTTGCATTTGATGTAGAAGATGTGATCACAACTAGCGACATCACATTGCCCGAACAGCCGATCTTGTAAGGGCATATTGAAAGAGGGGCACTGCAGCATTTGTGCAGTGTCCCTTTTTCATGTTCTTATGCGGTTACTGGGTAACCGTCAAACTGGTACTATACTAAAAAGTGGACAAAAAAGGAAAGAGAAGGTATAATAGAATAAAACGCCAGGAGGAAAAAGAAATGGTTGGAAAGAAAAGCCCCCGTTACTCGGAAGAATTCAAGAAAACAATTGTAAATCTGCGTCAAAACGGCAAAAGCTACGCCGAGATCGAATAGAAATACGGCGTGTCCCACAGCGCCTTAGCCAAATGGATCAAACAGTATTCCGCAGTGAGGCTGGATGGCGATACGCTCATTACCGCTGAGCAGATCAAAGCTTTGCAAAAGAGAAACGCTCAGTTGGAAGAGGAAAATCTAATCCTAAAAAAAGCCATTGCGATATTCACGCCACACTCAGGCAAAGACTAAACGCTTTTCATGCAAGATGTTCGGCATTGGCATCGTATCCTTGTAAACCGTTTTGCAGATGATGTTTACAGTTGTGTTTCATCATCCGTGTGATATAAATACTTCATTTCCCACTGCACCTTTTTTCTGTTTTTCACCATGCCTCTGATCAGGCGATATCCCCATCCCACGGGCAATAACAATTTATTCCGATAGAAAAAGGGGTAGTATTTTTCATATATCTCCATAGGTGGAAAGAGCCTGTACCAAATATATTTAAGCCGTGATGTACTTCCGGTTTGCTGCTGGAATCGCGTGATCTTTCCCTGTGCAAACTGTTTCATCGTGCCGTACGTCCCTGATTTCAGATAGTACCCAAGCATCTGTTCCTCTGCATCGGATAATGCAGCAGAACCTTCACCAAATACTGCCTGCGCCAGCTTCCGACTTTGCTGTTCAAAATCTCCTATCCCAAGTTTCTGGCATTCTGCAGAAACATACGACCAGTCCATCGTTTCCTGCTTTGCCCGTAAATAAACATAACGGTCAAGCAGTGAACGCAGACCCGTACCGCCCATGATGTAATGTTTGTATTCGTGGGCAATGATGTATATATAAAAGTCTTCATCTGAAAAATGATACCCGTACTGATTGTCTTTGTCCTTGGTCAGTTTTTCCTTGATGTTCTTGTAGTATTCTGCCCACTCCTGATTATGCACCACTCCGAACAGAGCCGTATGCATTTCAAAGTTCAGCACCGGCGGCTTTTCATAAGCATCGTGGTTCACCTGCAAATAGCTTACCACTGTATATTGGTGATCAATAAAGTATTGCCTGATCGCAGACCGAAATTTTTCATCGAACAGAATATCATTATCCGCCATCTGGCGCATACTGAAATCCGGATACATTTCTTTCAGTATACAGCCCTTTAGGGGCATATACCATATCCCATTCTGTTCACAGAAAGAGAACAGCTTTTTCCGTTCAATATCCAGATAGATATTTTTTCTGGATGCTTTTGCTTTCGCTGTGCAGAATTGCGTCTCTTGCACGCCTGCACATTCCAGCGCATATGCTGCGATTGCTGTCAGGCTGTGATATTCTGCCACAGCATACAGGTTTTCCATATGCATCTGATCGCATCTGCTTCTGGGCAGAATCGTACCGTTTACTGCGCATCTGCACAGATCAATCAGATCATAAAAAGTCTGGTTCATCCTACTTCCTCTATTCCGTTTTCAGTCAGTCGTATTATTTTGTTGCAAATATCCAGTGCTGCTGGACGGTGTGTGACAATCAATACTGTTTTATCGGTCATCCTTTTCAGGTTGTTGAGCAGCTGTTTTTCTGTCGTTTCATCCAGTGCGCTTGTGGCTTCATCCAGCAGAAGAATTGGCGCATCGGTATAGAGTGCTCGCGCGATTGCAATTCTCTGCATCTGTCCTTCAGAAATCCCTGTACCCCGTTCGCCAAGCATGGTATCAACACCGTCTCCAAGCTCTGATACAAATACATCCGCACAGGATATCTTCAGCGCAAGGCTCAACTTCTTTTCATCCGTTTGTGCATCTGCAAAGGTGATGATTTCTTTTATGGTACCGTTCATCAGATGATTGCCCTGGGGAACATAGGCAAACAGCCTATGCCACTGACTGGTCAGGTCTGTTTCGGTTCCGTCGTTTTTTTGTATGACCATGCTGCCGCTGTTGGGGTGGTAAAGGCACATCAGAAGCTTCAATACAGTCGATTTCCCACAGCCGGAATGCCCGGTCAGAGCAATGTTATCGCCCTTGTTGATCATAAAGCACACATGATCGAGCACACTCTCTTTTTCATTGCTTGTGTATGTAAAGCAGAGCTGCTCCACCTTGATTGCAGAGAATGCAGTATCATAAAAATAACGGATTTCTTTTCTGCCAATGATGGCTTCTGTGCAGTCATCCGCAAAGTTTTCCGCTTCACGAAGCCTTTCAGCACTGGCTGTCATAGCATAAAACTTCGGAAGGTAGCCTGTGAGATTGGCAAATGGCGACTGAATCTGTGAGATGAGCTGCAGGATTGCCGTCAGTGTACCATAGCTTACGGTACCGCTGATAATGCCCAATCCGCAGTATGCAAATCCCACCAGATACATACCGTTCATAGCCACCGAAAAACCGCTGTTGCATAGATTTGTGAAGCGATTGCGCTTCATTCGTGCATTTTGATGTGCAGACATTTTCTGCCTGCCCTGTTCTGCGGTGCGCTGTTCAGCGGAAAAACTTCTGACAATGATCAGGCTGCTTAAATGCTCCTGCATAAAAATGCGTAGGCGGCCGTCATGTTCCTGAATGGATTTATGCAGCCTTTTCAGCACCTTTCTGAAGGCGTATGTCAGCAGAATCAGGATCACACCGCCGGGCAGAAGCACAAATAGGAATCGTGGCTCTATCACCAGCAACATGACAAAAGCGCCAAGCATTTTGACAACCATTCCGACGATACCGGGCAGAATATCCACCACGCCGTCAGTGGATACCTTTGTATCAGAAGTCAGACGATTGATCCACTCCCCTGAATGAATCCCTGTCACCGAAGCGTAATCCTTTTTCAGCAGCGTTCCAAACAGCCGTGCCTTCAGAATATTCTCTATGGTAGAACGGGAATACTCCTCAAGCCACCGGACATCGGCTCTGAGCAATATCTGCAGCAGCACAAGAATCACCACCGAAACCAGAGCCAGCCCAAAGCCCGCCGGATCCTTTTCAGCAGCACTGTCGATACCGTTTCTCAGAAGCAAAGCATATATGACGCCGCTGCCCCCAAGCAAAGCCTGCATCAGTGACAGTAACAATATGCGCATTTTATGCTTTCCCACTACATCAGAAAGCCATTGCAATATATTCGTATTCATCGCAGCCGCCTTTTCAGAAACTGCCGTACGCGGATCATCCATGCTCTTACCGGAAAAAAGTTGCACCATAGATGTACATATAGCCGGTATTGGCGGTCAGTCACAGGGATTTCTCTGCCGTCACGAATCATACCCGTCAGCACGCCGATAATATGCCTGTCGGTGATGCCGTACTCTTTCTTCCAGCGATTATCGCCGCAGATGACATAGTCGTTTTCTCTGACTTCCAATATCCGATGCAGTACATACTGCCCGCTGTCACGCTTATATAACGGCACATCATACCGTTTTAGCCTTCCATTTGGTTTCGATATAACCAGCACATCCCTGCCCTGTTTGATCAACGGCATCATGCTGTCCCCTACATTGGTATATATTATTTTGCCCGACCTTTCGATTTCCTCTTCAAAAGTGGATTTATGCATCAATTGCCCCGATTCTTTTGAATGCTTCGACGATTCTATCCACATCTCTGGCTACTGTTGTTTCGTCTGCGTCATACTTTGCAAGCATCTTCTGAATAATTTCTTCCCTTGTGGTTTCGGTTCTCAGGCATTCTACAATAAAGGCAGTGGTTGCATTGCTGTGAATCAGGCCTGCAAAGTTGCCGGAGGCATCGATCATCATATAATCCGCTTTATTCTGATGGGTCATAAATGATTCTTTCAGTTTCATAATTCTATCCTTTCATTGCCTTGTAAGCGGTTTCCGCTGCGGAAATATCCATATTGCAGCCAAGTTTGTAGAGTTTCACATTTTCCGATAGTACATCAATTAACTGTAATGTTCGCAGCAGCTTCTGTGGGTTTTGCGGTCTGTAAACCTGTTGCACAAGCATATCATACACATAATCCGCCGTAACCTGTTCCATGTGGTTTTCTTCTGCACGTTCCAGCACACAGATTGCTTTCAGAGGGACACTGGCATTGGTGCTGAGCCTATGCTTTCCGTCCCAGGGGGTTCCATATACCATTATACCATGTTCTGATACATGAATCAAGGGCTTATCATCATTGATCATGACTGCCCGTTCCCCAAGCAATGCTCTCCACAATCTGGTATGTGTGGATTTACCTGTGCCGGACTTTGCTGTAAACAAATAGCCGATGCCGTCAACGGCAATGACCGAACCGTGAAACAGAATCGCATCGTATGCAATCATTGCCTCTGCAATCTGCCGGTAAACAGCCAGTGTTTCAAGGTATTCGTCACTGAAATGCCGTACTGAAATTCCTTCCTTAATATCTTCATTCCGTGACTTGTTTCTTTCATATTCTATCTCTTTTTGTGTGGTGATGACAGAAAAATCAGCGGTTCCGTCATATCTGTAGTCAGCGCAAAGCGCATGAACCTTTTCATATATGGACGCAACGGCAATCACCCTGCCGGCTATCTTGTATGTACCCTTCATGCTCCATTTCACCTGCATCACGGGCGGTTCGCCCTCAGTATTTTTGATTTCTGCTATGTCCGTTTCGATTGCATCCACCGGATTGACAGCGCCCTATCCTGCAAGAATAAGCTGTATCCGCCATACCGGCATCTGCGGTATGGGTCTCATATCGTCTGTCTGCGTCAATGGCATACGCCCGAAGCTTCCTCCGCGTTTTTGTAAAAGTGATTTCTCTATTAGAGTGTACCACTAAAGCCCCAATCTGTCAATACCCTTGTGATCAATTATTGCCCATTATCCGCTATTATCACAGCCGGTATCTTCTCACAGGCAGCCATGATGCCCTGTGCCCATGTGGGGAGTTCCATACTTTTGTGTGATTCTGTCGCACGGGGCTTGATCATGCAACGAAATATACTATTATAATATAGTCCAGTTGATTGTGAAGTAACGAAAGCAAAGGGGAAGCAACATGATGCCGTCAATCCCTGCGCCTCGGAACAGCCCTGCAGTATCCATTCTTTCCGGACAGTGATGGTGCAAAAGATACTTTGCAGGATGGCGGCAGTCATCTGATCATTGCAAGGCTGCGCATATGTTTTGCAGTGACAGAGCCTACCCCCAAACCGCCTGCTCTTATGGAGCACAGGCGGTTTCGCCATCCGATTCAACCTGATTGTTTGAAATGGCTTTATGAAGTGTTATACTGAAAGAGCAGTCGACAAACTCCCAAAAATCTGGTAGAATAATAATAAAACCAGAAAGGGAAAAGGACTATGAAGTACAGTAAAGAATTCAAAGAAGAAGCGTTAAAGCTATCAGATGAGATCGGACTGAAAAAGGCTCAAGCAGGATAATACCGAGCGAATTGAAGTGGAGGGAAAGTTCAGTCTCGCAAAACGCAAATTCGGTCTGGATCTGCTGCTGACGAAGAGAGAAGATACAACAAGAGCTTCGATCGTTCTCAGCATCATTGCTATGAACATCGACCGCCTTGCGGCGATGCTCTTGCGCTTCATTCAGTTTTTGCTGAATTTCGGACTCTCATATGGTCAGTTGGGACGCTCTTGAAATTATGGACTTATTGAGGAGAGACTAAATGATGATGTTGCTACTTTAGCGGCTATAAGCCTTGACGAATCTTATTTTTTCTGCTATACTAAAGGTGAGAAGAAAAGCAGTAAATTTCCAATCAGCGTACAGATTACCTATATCAACTTTCAGGGAGACGATGTTATGAACAAGACGGTATTAGCAATGGAGGAAATCATTCGCATTGTAAAGCCGCTTGCTGAAAAATACCATATCAGTGAAGTCTATGTCTTCGGCTCCTATGCAAGAGGAGAAGCTGACGGTGAGAGCGATGTGGACATCCTTGCAGTTGGCGGGGAAGGATTTAAGCTAACTAATATTTTAGCCTTCGGATATGAACTGAGTGTAGCATTTGGAAGAGAGGTCGATGCATTTGAACTTCGGGAGCTTAAAAAGAACACCGATTTCTATTCGGCTGTTATGAGAGATAGGGTGAGAGTAGCATGAAATATTCAGATGAGCAACGTATTGAAAAAATACTGGAATATGCTGAAAAGCTGATGCAGTACATTGAGCAGAACAATATTGACAGAGCTATAATCGAAGAAACCTATAGTGTGCAGTGGGCTATTACTACACCACTTTATAACATCGGCGAACACGCATACTATTTAACCAACGAGTTCAAAGAAAAGACAGCTCACATTCAATGGAATCTCATAGCTGGGCTGCGCCATAGACTGGTTCACGATTATGACAGCACAAACTGGGAAATGATATGGGACATTATTCACACAGAAATTCCTGAGTTGATTTCGCAATTGAAGAAATTGCAGAAGATAGACCAACCGGAATAAAAGCACTATAGGCTGCTGATATCGCGTAAACATCATCGCACGCTACCAGTAGCCTTCATTCAATAAACATCCATTCCCCACTGTCAAACCTCTCGTTTCAGGGGATTTGTAGTTGGTACGACATCAATAGTAGGCTTTCTAGGCACGTTGAGTGCGTAGTTTTGATGTCAAGGAATAAGGGCTGAAAATCCCCGATTTTACGATGATTATCGAGAATATGGTAAAATCGCACACAGCGATTCGGCATCGTTTTTTCTGTATCTGGAAAGACATCTACGCACTGAAAACGGCTGACAACATTTCTGCACACCGAGGAAAGTGGGTCAAAATGATAACAGGCGTTTGAGAGTGCGTCAAAATGTTGTCACGGGAGAAACCGCATAGAATCGTGGAAAATGTGCTGATCTTTAACTGCGGTTGCAAAATAAGCTAACGCATAGGGAAAGGCTGATAATATGAGTATCGTGAACATTACTGAAATCAGAAGACTCGCTCAATCTTTTCGGGATGGTATAGAGAGTGCGGTTGAATGCGGTGCCATCTCTTCAAGAACCACTAGATCGACAATGCCGTATTTCCCAAAAGGTTGCTGTGAAGTTGCAAGTATTCTTCTTGCACAATATCTTTATCAAAAAGGAATTTATACAAAATGCGTCCACGGGGAATATAACTATGATGATTGGGAGAATAAAGTTCCGCATACGTGGCTTGAAACCAATGACGGAGTAATTATTGATATCACTGCAGATCAGTTTTCTGGGGAAAAATTATTTGAGGCGTTTAGTTTGATGCCATGCTATGTGGGTACGGACAGGAGGTTCTACTCCTTGTTTGACGAGGATTATAGAGAAGAAGGGTTTCAGGAATTATGGAACTATGACGGGGATTTTTACAGAAGAAATGTTATTCCTCTGTATGATATCATTCTTAACCATGTTGTTTGATCTTTAACGTTTGGTATGACCGGATATCTCTTAATGCCTTTTTGTCTTTATGTTGAAAGCACTCCAAACGATAAATAGCTCATAAACAAAAACTCCCCCTCATCAGGCAAGGAGTATCTCAACTTCCTACCTGATGAGGGGGATCATATTACTATATTTACTTTTCCACGCTGACCGTCACGCCCGATTTGAACCAGAATTCCAGATAGTCATCGTATACAGTCACTTTTTCAAGCAGTTTCTTTACAAGACTTCCGTCAAATACCAAGACCTTGCTCTTCTGCCGTTCTATAAATTTCAGCAGTTCCCGGATGCGCTTCTTATGTTCCGATTTTGCGTTGTCGTCCATTGCTGTCTGTGCCTGCTGTTCACGCAGCCGCAGGATTTCTTCAGTGATGTCATCGTAGTTCTCACGGCGCTCTGTTCTGTCGATCAGCTCCTGCTGCAGCTTTGCCATTTTCGCTGCCAGTGCTGCGGCACTTTCCGGGTGTACCTCGTTAATCGCTGTTTCAAGGTTTTCTTTCAACCTTGTCAGGTAATCGTCACTGTTTCCCACGATCTCGTTGAGGGCGTCAAGAAATGCTTCAATCAAGGTCTCCTCATTGACCGTTCTTGCATGGCACTGATCCTTCTGCTTCAGTCTGGTCAGGCACCGCCAAACGACTGACTTCTTGCCG
>JAGKVC010000062.1 GCA_021152595.1 Clostridia bacterium | reverse complement strand
GTTCAACCTGATGTTCAAGACCTTCCAGGGCGTCACCGAGGACAGCAAGGCGGAGCTCTATCTCCGTCCGGAAACCGCACAGGGTATCTTCGTCAACTTTGCAAATATCCAGCGCACCACGCGCCGCAAGATCCCGTTCGGCGTCGGTCAGATCGGTAAATCCTTCCGCAACGAGATCACACCGGGCAACTTCATCTTCCGCGTCCGCGAATTCGAGCAGATGGAGCTGGAATTCTTCTGCAAGCCGGGTACCGACCTTGAATGGTTCCAGTACTGGCGCGGCTACTGCAAGGACTTCCTGCTGCGCATCGGTCTCAAGGAGGAGAATCTCCGCCTGCGTGACCACTCCGCTGAGGAGCTCTGCTTCTATTCCAAGGCGACGACCGACTTTGAGTATCTCTTCCCGTTCGGCTGGGGCGAGCTCTGGGGCGTTGCGGACAGAACCGACTATGACCTCACCCAGCACAGCAATACTTCCGGCAAGACGCTCGATTATTTCGATCCGGAGACCAATGAGCGCTATATCCCCTATGTCATTGAGCCGTCGCTCGGCGTAGAGAGACTGTTCCTCTCCGTCCTGACCGAAGCCTATGACAGCGAGGTTCTCGGCACCGACGATAAGGGCAAGGAGGATGTCCGCACCGTGATGCGCTTCCACCCGATGCTTGCGCCGTTCAAGTGCGCCGTTCTGCCGCTTTCCAAGAAGCTCTCCGAGAAGGCTTATGAGGTCTATCAGATGCTCTCTGAGCATTTCATGGTTGATTTCGATGATACCGGTTCGATCGGCAAGCGCTATCGCCGTGAGGATGAGATCGGTACGCCGTTCTGCATCACCTACGATTTCGATACCGCAGAGAACGACAACTGCGTGACCGTCCGCGACCGCGACACCATGGAGCAGGTCCGCATCCCGATCACCGAGCTTGTTGCATATCTCACCGATAAGATCAAGTATTGATCATATAGAATATAGAAAAGCCACTTCATTCAGTTTGAAGCGGCTTTTTTGTTTTCGATTTGTGTGAGGAACTGTGAGAACAGCACGGCGCACTGCATCGGCTTCTGCATATAGATCTCTGAATCGCCGGGGAGCGCGTAATAAGTGCATGCGCCGAGGCGCTCCAGATAGGGCAGCACGACCTCTGCTTCATATGCCTGAGCGCGCGTCACCGCATCGGCGGCGGCTTCCAGACGTTCTGCGTCCGTCAGATCGGGCAGGCGGCGGAATGTTCGCGCAAAATCATCTGCGGCGATCCAGTCCTCCGGCGTTTTGAACGATGCTGCGTTGATAAATGCCTTGGGGATATCATTCGTGACGAGTGCGGCATCGGCGGTGCGGCAGTTTTCCGCGGCGAGCTGCATCTCGGAGATCTGTGCCGATGTCATGGCGCTGCGGATATTCAGCATGCGTGCATTCTGCATCTCGGCACCGCTGAATCCTGCCGGAAGCGGATACTTTTTCAACCGCTGCAAGCCGAAATCCGCAAGCAGCTTTTGTACCGATGCCTTTGCCGATGAATATGAAACCGGATCCGAAACAGGGAGACAGGTGCCGTCCAGAAAGAGAATCCCTTCGATCTCCTCCGGATACATGCTTTCCCAGTATGCTGCATAGACGCTGCCGAACGCATGCGGGAGCAGAATATACGGTGGCTGGATGTTCGCGTTTTTCAGGGCGGTGCGGTAATCTGCGACGATCTGCTCCGCGGTCTGCGGTGTTTTGGTATCAACGCTGATGCCGCAGCCTGCGCGGTCCATACATACAACCAGATTGCCGCTGACAAGTCCGCTGCACAGATTCCGGAGCCGGATGCTGTAATCATTGACACCGAGATCCGCAATCGCAATGATCCGGTGCGCGCCTGCATCGTTGCCCGATGTGCAGTAGCCCAGTGTATAATCGCCTGCCGCTGACGCATACCGCCAGCCGCGCACCTGCAAATCATGCGCCTCGCTTCTCAGCTTTGCATGGTGCAGGATGAACATTCCGGCGAGCAGAACGGCCGCCGCAGCCGGTATGAGCAGCAGCTTTTTTGCTGTCAGCCGGCTGCGTGTTGCCTCATGTTTCATTGAAAATCCTCATTTTTTGAGACGGCGGATCGCCTTGACGATCTCCACCAGCGGAACAATCGCCGCTGCGAGCAGAATGCCCCAGAGATACTGCATGCCGGTGAGCGCAGTCAGCGAGAAGATGCCGCGCAGTGCCGGTACCAGCAGGACAAGCGCCGTCAGGACGAACGAGAGCAGAACCGAGCCGAGCAGCATCGGGTTCCGGTGCTCCATTGTGAAGACAGAACCGCGGAGCGAGCGCATATTCCATGCGTGGAGCATCTCACAGACGGAGAGCGTCAGGAATGCCATTGTCGTGCCGGCTGCCGGAGAGGTCTGTGCGCCGATCACATAGGAGATCAGTGTCAGGACTGCGATTGCGGCGCCCTGCCAGAGCAGATTTACGCCCATGCCGTCCGAGAAGATATGTGCATCGCTGCTGCGCGGCTTGCGCTTCATGATACCGCGTTCTGCCGGCTCCATGCCGAGCGCGACTGCCGGGAAGCAGTCCGAGATCAGGTTGATCCAGAGCAGATGAACCGGTCCGAAGATCGTGAACGCGCCGCCGGTCAGCTTGCCGAGGCCGAGCGTGGCTACGAGAATACAGATGACCTCGCTGAGGTTGCTCGAGAGCAGGAACTGAATCGCCTTGCGGATGTTGTCGTAAATGCGTCTGCCTTCCTCGACTGCACCGACGATTGTTGCAAAGTTGTCGTCTGTCAGCACCATATCCGCGACGTTTTTCGTAACGTCTGTACCGGTGATGCCCATGCCGACGCCGATATCCGCACTCTTGATCGAGGGCGCATCGTTGACGCCGTCGCCGGTCATGGCGGTGGTCATGCCCTGCTTGCGCCATGCATTGACGATGCGAACCTTATGCTCCGGCTGCACACGCGCATAGACGCTGTAATTGCCGACGGTTCTGTTGAATTCATCATCCGGAATTTCGGAGAGCTCTGCACCGGTCAGGGCACGCTGTCCCTCGCCGAGAATGCCGAGTTCCTTTGCGATTGCAACGGCGGTATCCCTGTGGTCGCCGGTGATCATGACAGGGCGGATGCCAGCCGTGCGGCACAGTCCGATTGCATCCTTGACCTCGGGGCGTACCGGATCAATCATGCCCGTCATACCGATATAGATGAGATCATGCTCGAGCGAAGCCGGTGAAATATGGTCGGGGAGCATGGTCAGCTCACGGTATGCTGCAAGCAGGACACGCAGTGCCTTATCTGCCATTTCCTTATTCTGACGCAGGATCTCTGCACGGTCTGCATCCGTCATGGGACGGACGGTGCCGTTCTCAAGAATCTGTGTGCAGCAGCGCAGAACCTCATCCGGTGCACCCTTTGTGTACTGGATATAACCCTCGCCGTTCTGGTGAACGGTAGACATCATCTTGCGGAGCGAATCGAACGGTGCCTCCTCGACACGCGGTGCTGCTTGCTCGAGCTGATATTTTTTCAGTCCGCACTTGTTTGCGTAGGCGACAAGCGCTGCCTCGGTCGGCTCGCCGGTGACACTCTCATCCTCATTGAGAACCGCGTCACAGCAGAGCGCCATTGCCTTTGCGAGCAGTTCCTTGTTATCGGTATGCTCCTCGACGACGGTCATTTTGTTCTGTGTCAGGGTACCGGTCTTATCCGAGCAGATGACCTGCGCACATCCGAGCGCTTCGACGGCGGTCAGTCTGCGGATGACAGCGCCGCGCTTTGACATATTCGTCACGCCGATCGAAAGCACGACCGTCACGACGGCGGCAAGTCCTTCCGGAATTGCTGCAACTGCAAGGCTGACTGCAATCATGAACGAATTGAGGAAGCCCGGCAGGGTGATCGTGCCGTTCTGCACGAGCATCTGAATCACGCTGATGCCGAGGATCACGATGCAGATTCCAAGCACTGCGAACGAAAGAATCTTGCTGAGCTGCGTCAGGTTCTTCTGGAGCGGCGTTTCGTCGTCCTCTGCATTGGCGATTGCACCGGCAATCTTGCCCATTTCCGTCTGCATGCCGGTTGCAACAACAACTGCTGCGGCTCTGCCGTAAGCGATGCTGCTGCCCATATAGAGCATGTTTCTGCGGTCACCGAGCGGAACCTCCGGTCCTTCCAGCGCCGAGGCCTCCTTATCGCACGGAACGCTCTCGCCGGTCAGCGCGGATTCCTCCGCCTTGAGCGCTGCGGCATCGAGGATCCGGCAGTCCGCCGGGACATTGTCGCCGGCTTCGAGCGTGATCACATCGCCGGGGACGAGCTCCGCGCTCGGGACGACGATCAGCTCGCCGGAGCGGTAGACCTTGCTCTGCGCCGCGCTCATTGCCTGCAATGCTTCAATCGCAGCTTCTGCCTTGTTCTCCTGATAGACGCCGAGTACCGCGTTTGCGATCACGACAAACAGGATGATGAACACATCCGCTTCGAGCTTGCCCTCGGAGATAATGCCGGTGATCGCGGAAATCACTGCGGCTGCGAGCAATACCAGAATCATCGGATTCTTGAACTGCTCTAAGAATCTTGCGGCAAGCGTTGGCTTGGGCGCTTCTGCCAGTTTGTTTTCGCCGTAGGTTTCGAGACGGGTTTTCGCCTCGGCTGCGGTCAGACCGTTCGGCGTACTCTGTACTTCCGCTAAAACGGCTTCGCATGTTTCCAGATAGTGCTTCATAAACTGTCCCTCATTTCAATATTATGGCGTATAAAAAAAGACCTTCGCAGCGCAACTCACCGAAACCGAATCCGGCAGATGCAGCGGCGAAAGTCTTGCCATTTCAATTTCGCACGGCAGCCAGTGCAGAACCGACTGCGGATATGACGCGAGAAATCCGGCACGTATGCCGGCGGCTACTCCCTATCGCAGGAATATTGTATATTTGGGGGTGTTGCAAAACAATGGAGTATTCACGGTTTTCCGGTGTGAATACTCCCTGTTGTTTCCGAATAGACTCAGCCGTTTGCCCGCTCGACCTTGCCGGAGCGCAGGCATCTGGAGCAAACATAGATGTGGCAGGGAGAACCCTTCACGATTGCTTTGACGCGCTGGACATTGGGCTTCCATGTACGGTTGGTACGACGGTGAGAGTGAGAGACCTTAATACCAAAAGTAACGCCCTTGCCGCAGATTTCGCATTTTGCCATAGCTGGCACCTCCTTTACAGACTTGTCAACAAAATATATTGTAACAGAAATCGGAAAAAAAATCAAGCCCTTTTTTCAGATTCGTGAAAATTTATCAGTTTTCACGAAAACTTGCCCGTTTCTCCCCCAAAAGAGACACAAAATATAAAAGACGGGCAGTTGAAATGAGAAATGAGAAGTGAGAAGTGAGAAATTGCGGTGTCGCCTGCGGCGACGATTTTGAAAGGCAAAACCGGAACAGGGAATGGAAGCCGATTCGGTATGCGGACATGAACGTTATAAAATCCATCGCGGAGCGATACCTTCATTTCTCATTTCTAATTCCTCATTTCTAATTTTTTCCATTCCCCGGGCTGCGATCCCGCGTGAATTCATGTATTGCTATTTTTGTCAAAAAGTGGTATAATAAAGGTACTATACTTTCAAAGGAGCATTCCTATGGTGAATCTCGAACAAAATTATAACGTTGTCATTGCCGGTGCAGGCGCCGCAGGCTGCTATGCCGCGCTCCATCTGCCGCCGCATCTCCGTGTGCTGCTGCTCGCAAAACGTGAGGCAACACTCTGTAATTCCGCGCTCGCACAGGGCGGTATCGCCGGTGTCTGGAATTCCCCCGGCGACAATATCGAGCTGCACGCCAATGATACCCGTATCGCAGGCGCGTTTACCAATAATCCCAAAACCCTGCAGATCCTTGTTTCCGAGGCGGCGCAGGATATTGAACAGCTTGTCGAATACGGCGTCGAATTTGATAAAAATGCCGACGGTGACTACGACCGTACCCTCGAGGGCGGTCACTGCCGCAGACGCATCTTCCATTACCGCGATTCGACCGGTGCCGAGATCCTCAGAGCTCTGCTCGCACAGGTCGGCACGCTGCCGAATGTCACGATCTCTGAATTCACCGTCATGAGCCGTGCCGTGAAGACCGAGACCGGCTTTTCCGTTGAGCTGCTGCGCGACGGGGAGCTCTCCTCTGTCGATTGCCACTTCCTCATCCTTGCGACGGGCGGCATCGGGCGCGTCTATGAGTATACCACAAACTCCGCGATCGCAACCGGCGACGGCATCCGCATTGCCTATGAGCTCGGTGCGCGCATCAAGAATCTTTCGCTGATCCAGTTCCACCCGACGGCGTTCAACAATAAGCACACGCGCGAATGCTTCCTTATCTCTGAGGCGGTGCGCGGTGAGGGCGCCTATCTCCGGAACTGCAACATGGAGCGCTTTATGCACCGCTATGACGACCGCCTTGAGCTGGCACCGCGTGACGTTGTTTCGCATGCGATCATCCTCGAAAGCCAGCGGACGGGCTCCAAGGACTTCTGGCTCGATATTTCGCATGAGGATCCCGAAGTCGTCAAGGCGAGATTCCCGAAAATCTATAACAAGCTGCTTGAGCAGGGCTATGATCTCACAAAAGAGCCTGTGCCGATCTATCCCTGCCAGCATTATCTCATGGGCGGCATCGACGTCAATGCCTTCGCACAGACGCGCGTGGACCGGCTCTATGCCTGCGGTGAGTGTGCGCATACCGGTGTTCACGGAAACAACCGCCTTGCAAGCAACAGCCTTCTGGAAGCGCTCGTTTTCTCGCGCAGAGCTGCCGAGGAGATTGCCAGAGAAGCCGATGCGATCACACCGCGCTTTGAACATGGCGAATTCAAGCCTGTCACCGCGACGGAGCCCATTCCGCACGGCATCCGGACGGAGCTGCGCAAAATCCTTCAGGAGAACTATTTTGTCATTCCGAATACAGAGCATATGCGCGAAGCCTATGACCGCGTTACGGAGCTGATTCAGCTCATTGCCTGTGAGGACTGGAAAATGGATCTCGATTATCTCGAAGCCAAGTCGCAGGCGACCTGCGCATACTTAATTTTAGAGGAGCAATTATAATGGAACTGCTGCAATCTTATGTCGATGAGGTGATCCTGCGTGCGCTGCATGAGGATATCACCGGTATGGATGTGACAACCGATTTTCTGCTCGATGAGGATCACGAATCCGATGCCTATCTCATGGCAAAGGATGAGGGTGTGCTCTGCGGTATGGACATCGCGGCGCGCGTCTTTGCGCTGGTCGGCGAGGGCGTGACCTTTACCGCAAAAGCAAAGGACGGCGACAAGGTCAAATACGGCGATATCCTTGCAACGATGCACGGCAAAACCCGCACGCTGCTCAAGGGCGAACGCACGGCGCTGAACCTGTTGCAGCATCTTTCCGGTATTGCGACGGAAACACGCAGATGCGTCGATATCGTTGCAGGCACAAATGCTTCGATCGCAGATACGCGCAAGTGCATGGTCGGCATCCGTGCGATGCAGAAATATGCCGTGCGCTGCGGCGGCGGCAAAAATCACCGCTTCAATCTCTCCGACGGCGCAATGCTCAAGGATAACCATATTGACGCATGCGGCGGCATTCTGCCGGCAATTACCCAGCTCCGCGAACATATCGGACATATGGTGCGCATTGAGGTTGAGGTGCGCACGCTCGATGAGCTGCGTCAGGCGCTCGAGGCAAAAGCGGATATCATCATGCTCGATAACATGGACAATGAGACCATGAAAGAGGCTGTCCGCATCACGGACGGCAGAGCGAAGCTCGAGGCATCCGGCGGCATTACACATGAGACACTGCGCGGCGTCGCGGAAACCGGTGTGGATATCATTTCGATCGGTGCGCTCACCCACAGCGTCAAAGCCTTCGATATCTCCATGAAATGGTCCGCGCAGTGCGCGGCTCCGATTTGCTAAAGGTTTTCGGCGGCGTTCGCCGAAATTGGAAGGTTATCCGGTTCCGAAAACGTTTGATGTTTGGGAATATCAGGCGCAGTGTGCGGCTCCGGTTTGCTAAAGGTTTCCGGCGGCGCTCGGAGTGCTTTATATCTGATTGTTTCCGTCAGCTTACGGTGATAAGTCGGAAATTATAGGAGCTATTATGGATATCGAAAGGACAAAATTATATTACGCCGGAATAAAAAGAGAAGATATCTGCGGCTGTAACTATTGTCAAAACCTGATAGATGAAATCAAACAAGCCTATCCGGAAGTTGCAGCGTATCTCTTGTCTTTCGGCGTAAATATTGAACGTCCTTTTGAAGTGTTCTTCCCAATGGAAGATCATGACAACGGATATATGGATTATCCAATTGTTCAGTATTTAATCGCAGGTAATTCCAGCGATTTCCATGAAACGAAAATCGGTGATATTCAAATTGGGATTAGTGATTGTCATCCAAACGCTGCCTATGAAGGCGAGCATTTTATTATAGATGCCGGAGTATTTCATATAAAATGTCGATATGATAAGTATGACTTTAACGAATAACAGCAACGCTGAATTCTGATGGTTTATCATCGCTCAGAAACTTATAAAGCCAATTGAGGAGAATCAATATGACCGAGGAGGAAGCACGCATCATTGCCGAACCGGTTGTGCAGAACATCGTGAACTGCATGGCTGACCGCGACTATGACCGGATCTGTGAATTTGCCGCGCTTCCCGAGGGAATCTCCGCGGCAGCGTTCCGGAACTGGTCCGAATCCTATCTCATGGAAAACAGACTCCGCTGCTTTGATCATTACGGTGCGCCGGTTCATCTTCAGCCCTGCTGTGACAGGAATCACTACGAGCAGCTCAATCTGTATGTCTACGATGACGGCGCAGGTTTCAGCGCAGAATATGACCTTGCCTCAGACGGCGAACTCAATGATCTCATACTGATCGTCGAGTTCCTCTTTGACGAAAACCGGAATCTGATTCCGCATATTGAGGACATCCATGTGCTGTAACGCAGGATGCCGCGCCTCATCAGAATACAAACAAAACGGACACGCACTGTCCGGATATATGGAGACAATATGAATACACAGCTATCACAGGATTATATCACATTGGAATTGCAGAAGATACTCGAAAAACTTGCATCCGAAGCAGCCAATGAAAAAACAAAATCGCTTGCGCGTGCGCTCGTTCCGCAGACCGATCCGGAGCGTGTGCGCTATGCATTGCAGCAGACCGAGGACGCGTTTCAGCTCTCGGTGCGCTTCGGTACGCCGTCCTTCGACAGCTTCACCGATGTCTGTGCTGCAATCCGCAGAACGCAGTCCGGCGCGCGCGTTTCTCTGAAGGAACTGCTTGAAATCGCAAGACTGCTGCGGCAGATCTCCTCACTTGCGGATTGGTACGATCACTGCGAATCCATGCAGACGACGCTCTCCGATCTCTTTGCAAGATTGCAGCCGAATCCCTATCTTGCCGATCTGCTCGAGCGCTCGATCGAAAATGAGGAGCGCCTTGCCGATGCCGCAAGTCCGGCACTCGGTCAGATCCGCAGAAAGATTACGCAGGCAGGTCTGAGGCTGCGCGAAAAGCTCGAGAAAATGATCCGCTCCTCTGCGATGCAGACCTATTTGCAGGAGCAGATTATCACGATCCGCGACGGGCGCTATGTCATCCCTGTCAAGGCGGAGCATCGCGGCGACGTTGCAGGTCTGATTCACGATACCTCGGCGACCGGTCAGACCTACTTCATCGAGCCGATGGCGATTGTCGATGCAAATAATGACATCCGGCTGCTCGAAACACAGGAGCAGGAGGAGGTCGAGCGCATCATTCAGAAGCTCTGTGCCGAATGCGGCGCTGCTGCCGAACCGATGCTGCAAGGCTATGATATTGCAGCGGAGCTGAATCTCTACTTTGCGAAAGCGTCGCTCGGCGCGCAGCAGAAGGGCATCATTCCGCAGGTCTCCGACGACGGCTCGATGCTGCTCAAAAATGCGCGGCATCCGCTGATTGATCCGAAAACCGTTGTGCCGATCAATATCAATCTCGGCATCGACTTCCATGCGCTCATCATTACCGGTCCGAATACAGGCGGTAAGACGGTCGCGCTCAAAACAGTCGGTCTGCTCACTGCAATGGCGATGTGCGGGCTTATGATCCCTGCCTCCGACGGCAGCCGGATCGCCTGCTTTGACCGGATTCTCGTCGATATCGGCGACCGGCAGAGCATCGAATACAATCTCTCGACATTCAGCGCGCATACCCTGCAGGATATCGAGATCATCAAGGCGGCGGACGACCGCACGCTCGTCCTCATGGATGAGCTGGGCTCCGGTACCGATCCGGTTGAGGGTGCCGCACTTGCGGTCGCGGTCATTGAACGGCTGCGGATGCAGGGCGCGGAGATGATCGTCACAACGCACTATCAGGAACTGAAACGCTATGCGCTCGAGACTGCCGATGTCGAGAATGCATCCTGCGAATTCAATCTCGAAACGCTCAAGCCGACCTACCGGCTCGTGATCGGTTCGCCCGGAAAATCCAATGCGTTTGCGATTTCCAGCTCGCTCGGCATGCCCGAGGATGTGATCGAACATGCAAAAAAGCTCGTCAGTACCGAGAATCAGCGCTTTGAAAAGGCGGTCGAACAGCTCGACCGTACCCGTGCAGAGCATGAGAAGGCGCTCGCGGAGCTGGAACAGCTCAAATCCAGCATCGCCGTCCATGAGAAGGAGATCCGCGAACAGGCTGAACTGCTCGAACAGCGCCGTGAGGAGGAGCTTACAAAAATCCGGACGCAGGCAAGACGCATCGTCGAGCAGACTGTCACGGAATCCAATGCGCTGCTTGAGGAACTCCGTGACCTCAAAAAGCAGAAGGATCAGGCGGATTTTGCGCAGAAGATCGCTGCGGCAAAATCACATTCTAATCAGACAATCAACCGGCTCTATGAGAATTCCGATACCGATGAACAGGGCGACTATACGCTGCCGCGTGAATTGCAGATCGGGGATTCGGTGCTGGTTGTCTCGATGGGCAGAAGCGGCACCGTCATTGCAGAGCCGACCGGAAAGGTCGTTACCGTGCAGATCGGCGCAATGAAAACGCGCGTCCCGATCGAAAATCTGCGGCTCGAAAAGACCGCACAGGCAAAGAAAAAACAGGAGCAGAAAAAAGTTCACGCGACCGTTGTGCGCTCCGAAAAGGGGAAGAGCGGCGGACGCTCTGCTGCCAATGAGGTCGATATCCGCGGCTGTACCGTCGATGAGGGCATTATGATGGTCGAGAACTTTATCGCAGGCTCGCTGCTGAGCGGCTTTGAGACGGTCACGATCATCCACGGAAAAGGCACCGGTGCGCTGCGCAAGGGCATCCATGAGCATCTGCGGCGCATGAAACAGGTCAAGTCCTTCCGGCTCGGCGTCTACGGCGAGGGTGAGGACGGTGTGACCGTTGTGACGCTGAAATAATCTCCCGAATTGCTGAAAGGAAATGCTATGCCCAATACCCGTGATTATTCCGATATAACGCCGGTCGATCCTGCAAATCCGTTCCGGAATCCGACGGAGGAGCCGGAGTATTCGCCGGATTACCGCGCAATCGTCCCTGAGATCGACATGCCGGACAGCAAGCTGCCGCTCTTTCCGGCACCGCATGAAAAGGCAGCAATCAGGCGCTTTTATGCCATGACCTTCCTGATGCTGCTGTTCGGTACGATCACTGCCATGACGATTTTTGTAGCCCTGCAGGGGATCGCCGGTGTGATTCTGCGGCAGGTCGATCTGCGAAAGCTCGGGGAGCTGCCCCAGAATTATCCGCAGATTCTGCGGCAGTATCTGAACGACAGCTCCATCAATTATGCGATCAATCTTGCCGCGTTCCTCTGCGCCAATCTGATTGCGTTTTTTGTCGGGTGCAAGCTGACCGACTTGAAGCCGCGCTGCTGTTTTAAGCTCAGGGGACTTTCGCTGCCGCGTGAGGTCTGCTATATCTTTGTCGGACTCTGGATCCAGCTCATTGCCGGTCTGCTCGGCGAACAGATCCTGCGGATCGCAAAAGATGCCGGTTTTTCCGTCTATAACCCCGATATCACGCTGGAAGGACCGCTGCTGCGCGTTGCCATGATCGGGCTCTATGCCTGCATCGTTGCGCCTGTGACCGAAGAACTGCTCCTCCGCGGCTTTGCGCTTAAAAATCTCAGCAGAGTCAGTCAGCGGTTCGGGATTCTGCTCTCGGCGTTTCTCTTCGGACTGATGCATGAGAATCTGATGCAGTTTTTCTTTACGTTTCCGCTCGGCATTCTGCTCGGATATATCACGATCCGGCATAATTCCGTGACACCGGCGATTATCGTCCATATTGCGGTCAATTCCTGCGGCGTTGCGCTTGCGCTCGGGGAGCGGTTTTTCTCGCAGGGGACAATGCACATCGTCAATATCAGCTATACCCTCGGGGTGCTGCTGATCGGCTCCGTTTCTCTGCTCTATCTGCTTGTCACCGAACGTCTGCCC
The DNA here is from genome assembly GCA_021152595.1 of Clostridia bacterium. GTDB lineage: Bacteria > Bacillota > Clostridia > Oscillospirales > Ruminococcaceae > Firm-04. Next base: position 3,408 of record JAGKVC010000062.1, on the reverse strand, counting down.
GATCAGATGCCGCATCAGAGTATGCGCGCAGGACGCCTCGCTTTTACTTCGCCGCTCTTCTGGCTCCTCACTGCTGTGCATATTGCCGCTGCCGTGATGAATGATCTGGGTGTGGGGATGTAAACCGAATCCGTTATCAATATACCTTTGAAAGGATGAATGCTATGTATCATTTTGATGTCAACCGCGCGATCGAGGATTGCTGCCGCTGGATTCAGGACTGGTTCGCTGAAAACGGCGACGGCTGCCCTGCGGTACTCGGCGTCTCCGGCGGCAAGGACAGCTCGGTCTGCGCTGCGCTGCTCTGCAAGGCGCTCGGTGTCCACAGAGTCATCGGCGTGCTGATGCCGCGCGGTGAACAGCCCGATATCGACGATTCCATGCTGCTTTGCAAGCACCTCGGAATCATGAATGTGACCGTCAATGTCGGGGAGGCTGTCGATGCCGTCGCAAAGGCAGTCGCTGCCGTTACGCCGCTCAGCACACAGGCGGAGATCAATCTGCCGCCGCGTATCCGCATGACAACTGTCTATGCCGTTTCGCAGTCCGTCGGCGGAAGAGTCGCCAATACCTGCAATCTCTCTGAGGACTGGGTAGGCTATTCGACGCGCTGGGGTGACAGCGTCGGTGATTTTTCGCCGCTCGCAAACTTTACAGTGACCGAGGTCAAAGCGATCGGCCGCGCACTCGGTCTGCCGGAGCGTCTCGTGGAGAAACCGCCCTCTGACGGTCTCTGCGGCAAAACCGATGAGGACAATCTCGGCTTTACCTATGCGGCACTCGATCTTTATATCCGCGAGGGGATTGAGCCCGATCCCGAGACAAAGGCGCTCATCGACCGCAAGCACAAGATGAACCTCTTTAAGCTCAAGATGATGCCTGCATTCCCGTTCAATCCGGTCTCGGAGTAAGCAGATCGCCGCTTTCCGCCCCGATTGTCAAAACAGCAAAAAAGCCGCTCCGGTCAGTATTGATCGGAGCGGTATTCGTTATCCGTTTATGATGATGGGGACGATGCCTTACAGGAGCCGCGCAATAAAGCGGAGGATCCAGAGAACATCATTGTGGTCGCGCATGCCGTCGCTGTTGCTGTCGGCATTGAGAAGCCCCTGCGTGCTGATGCGGACACTCTGATCTTCTGCGACCAGACGCGCAAGCAGTACGGCATCCGAGACATCCACGATCCCGTTTGCATTGACGTCGCCGCGCAGCACGGAGACGGGCGCTTCGGTTTCGGCTGCTGTCGTTTCCGTGGTCGTTTCAGCGGAGGTTTCCGGTACGGCTGCGGTCTCTGTGACAGTGGTTTCGGCTGCGGTCGGCTCGGTGACAGTCGTGGTGAGTTCTGTTGTGGTTTCCGGCTCAGTGACTGTTGTTTCGGTCGGTGTTGTCATCGTTCTGCCGGAACGGCGTGTTGTCACGGTCGTGTGTGCCTCTGTTGTGACGGTGGTCTCCGGCACGGTGGTTGTAGTTGTAGTAGTGGACGTAGTTGTAGTAGTCGCAGTGGTTGTCGTCGTAGTGGTAGTTGTTGTGGTGGTAGATGTTGTAGTAGAAGTCGTCGTTGTCGTTGTAGTGGTGGTTTCGGATTCGGTGACGGTGGTTTCCTCCGGCTCCGGATTTCCGAGCTGAATCGTATGGAATGTGACATCGATTGTCAGATCGTCCTCGGAGGCAAATGCCGGTGCTGCCATGATCTGATAGGTCAGCAGGCCGGTTTCGTCAATGCGCATGCCGTAGATCTCGCCGAGCGCCTTTTCCTCCGCGGTCAGGGTATAGATCTTTTTGACCGCGCTGCCGTCAAGCGACATCTCATAAATGCCGGTCGGATCGAAATAATAGACCTTGTCGCCATAAAGCTGTGTAGCTACATAGCAGAGGGAATAGACGGTATTGTGCGTGGTGCTCCATGCGGCAGAGACGGTGCGGATCGCTTCGGTACCGGATGCATTGCCGCGGTAGATCGTCGCCTTGACATCGCTTGCGTACTGCACCTCATTGGGATTCACCGCCTCGGCATAATACCATGTGCCGTCTGGCATGGGATGCATCGTATCCATGACATAATACCAGAATGCATTGTTATACTGCGCGTCCGTGCAGGTGATCTGCGTGCCCTCGGAAAAATAATTCCAGTCCGATGCGGCGTGGTACGGATCCGCCTGCATATATGCATCGTTGACAAGCACATACATGTGCGTTGCGCGGCCGAGCATATCCGGTGCGCCGTCGTCATAGGTCGCGTCGAGCTGATACCATTCGCCGCCGATCTGCACGACATTCCACATGTGCTTGAGTGTATCGCTCGTGATCGGATAGCAGGGGATATCCAGCTCCCGGCAGAGTATGCACATCGCAAGCGCATAGCCCTGACAGACTGCCGTTCCGCCGCAGAGCGCAGCATAGGCATCGTTATAGGTATAGGTCAGGTCGTATTCACAGTGCTCTGCCAGATAATCATGCAGATACAGCACTTTTTCGGCATCGCTCCAGCCGGACTGTACGCCGCTGAGAATCTCAGAAACGGTGTTGTCCAGCTCCTGCTGCATGCTGTCAATCTCAGAAATATCGTAAATATATTGTACTGTGATGGAATCCATATATTCTGTTCTGAAGCCGGTATGGGATGAATAGCCGAAACTGGAGCTGACATAAAACCATTTCGCTTCTGTATAGAGCATCTCGTAATACAGGTCGGCTGCCTGATCGAGCGGGATACGAAGCGAGGATGTCGAAATTGCTTTTGTTGACTTGGTCTCCCATGCATTATGAACCAGCGTGCGGAATGTATCCGCCGCGGACGCTGCTGCCGCAACTGTGGAAGCTGTCAGAACGGGCTGCATCATGGTGAGCAGCATGCCGGCTGAGAGCAGTCCTGATGTCAGTTTCTTTAAGGTGGATTTCATATCGGGCACCTCCTTACGGAACAGTCAGAACATATTATTTTTGATTCGGTCTCATCTTGCCTGCAAGATCATTATAGCACAATTCACAAATGATTGTAAGATGTAAAACGCTGAATTTGTCAAATCGTTTTTGTGCGAACCTCACAAACAGGCTGAATTGTTAGTATAATTTTCAGAAAGCAAGCGCTCAGGCGAAAAATTAACAGCTTTTTCAAATGTGACGGAGGGTATAAGAATAGCAAAAATATACAAAAAGTTTCGTTTTTCTGTTCCGGAAAATCTGTCTATCAGCGTGGATTTTTATGCAAGCAGCCAAAGTATTTCAATCTGCTTGCGAAACTTGTACGGTTTGTGCTATAATGAAAAATGTCCTGGTATGCGGGAAAATAGTGGGAAGGGAAAAATAAAGAAATGAAACGCAAAGCATTCACAGCCATGATGGCAGCGGTTGTCGCGCTGACTGCGGTCAGCGGTACAATGCTGCCGGAAAATGCGCCGCTTTCGTTGA
>JAGKVC010000237.1 GCA_021152595.1 Clostridia bacterium | reverse complement strand
GAGCTGTTCTCGCAGCCTGTCGGGACGATCATTTTACCACTTAATACATGATGCTACTAGCCTCGCCATTCCGGCAAGGCTAGTTCTTTACTGCAAGGCATCGATTGTTTGTAGCATACTGAAGAACCGCCGCTTGCTTTTTGTGCAGGCGGCGGTTCGCGCATATGCAGTCTTAAATTTGAATCTGTTTCCTGATCTGTCCGGATACAGGATCAATAAACAAATATCTTACAGTTGGATCCTGATCGCTCATCTGATTAACAATGATATAATATCCGCCTTTTTCGTCTGACTCATAACCGATGATACGCAGCATTGAATCTGTTTCCGGCTGATAGATCAGCTTTTTCTCTCCGCTGCCTTTCCACTCCCAAAGAGAATCCCAGCTTCTCATTTCTTCCTGATCATTGGTGTCCTCATAATTGTCTTCTGTTTTACAATAGAAGAAACGCTGATCCGGGGCAAGCATTGGATGCTCGTCCAGTCTGAACTCTCTGCTGTTGAGTCGGATCTCCTGCCCGTTTTCGCGTGTATACAGCCACCAGTCGGTTCCTTTTGTATAATAGTCAGCATCTTCTCCGAAGCAAATATCCCTGAGTTTACCGTAATCATTCGGAACAGGCTCCGTTTTCATCGTGCCGTCCGTATATTCCTTCTGATAAAGCTCCTGATTGATGATTGCATACATTTTGCTTTTATCGTCAGAGCAGAAATAGTAGCTTATTCCTTCTCCGGAATTATCCGGTGCAGCCTCCTCAGAAAGTATTTTGCCGCTGCTGTCTGTCCAGATCTCGTACAAGTTCGGAAGATCCGGATTTTGTTCACCGAACGGATATTCAACAGCATATATCAATCTAAGGGTGAGAAAATAACTGTCACGAATATGCCAGATCCCGCTGCATTGATACTTCCAGCCTTTTGGCTCTGCTTCTTTGTTCAGCTCCTGCATTTTTTTCTGCAATTCAGCAGTATCAGGCACAGGTGCGCCGCTGCCTTCGGAAATCACATCCAGCGTATGCGTAAAAATATGTTCGCCGTCGGAAATGAAACCGTCATCCGGCAGTGATACGCCGTTGATCTGTTCGGGAAGTTCAGTCAGCTGACCGCCCGTGACCGGACAGCTGCACCATCTGCCGGAATACAAGTAATATGTATCCTGATCACGGTACATTTCGACACGGCCGTAATCGGAGGAATAGACCGGACGGATCGCTCCTCTGCCGCCGAATAAATTAACGATGTTGTTTGATTCTTCCGGTTCAGCCGGCAGAGTTTCTTCCTGCAATTCAGGCTGATCTTCACGCAGGAAGCGTACATCTCTGGTTTGGCGGTCGATCAGCAGATAACCGGCAGAACCTGTATACGGGCAGCTGAGCTGGATATAGTTTTCATCGACTGCATGGAGAATCGGCACGGTGTACTGATCCTGCACGGACTGCGGAAGCACCTTCTCAATTTCATGCGGCAGATCGCTTACAAAATCAAAGACCGTTTCGACCTCGGTCCATTCCGGATCTGCACAAATGAGCTTTTCGTCGTCGGACAGCGCATAGATTTTTCCGCCATACGGGATGAAATCGTAGAAGTCCGGCTCATGCACGATTTCCGTATATGCACCTGTCCGGAGATCAATCTTGCCGTAGCTGTCCGGAACATAGTCATAGCGTCCTTCAACATTGCCGGCCGTCGTATCATTGACCATAAAATAGAGATTCCCGTTCGCCGCAAGCCAGTTAGTTCCTTGGGTTTTGAGATGAATGTCATCAGAGATGAGTTCTGCATTGAAGGGCGCAAAGGTGAGGCTTATGATGTCGCCGTTCAGACAGGACATATACGCATGATTGCTGTCATATGCTGTGATTTCAGGTGTGTTTGCAGGATCGCAGAGAAGCAGCTCCTGCTTATCGCTTGCTGTGTTATAGAGATAACCGAAGTTTTTGTTGTTTTCCTCATCCGGTGTCTCAATCCGGAATCCGATGTAATAGAAATCGTCTGCGAGCTTCTGAATTTCAAGAATCTGCGCATCGTCGATCTGACAGCCCTGGAAAAAATCCTTGTGTGCGTCGCGGTCGATCGTATAGAACGGCGTATCGTCAAGGTCTTTGCCTGCATTGTCAATCCGGTAGAGGGAATCGCCTTCAATGCGGTAGAATGTTTCGCCGTCCCAGAGAACATCATTGAGAATGGGGCGATTCTGCAAATAATCGAGCTGACTGCCGCTGCGGGCTGCCTCAAAGCCTGCAAAGCGGGGATAGACTTTTTCATCGTCATACAGCAGATTCATGTTTCCGGCAATCCGGACTGTTCCGCTGCCGCCGAGAAAGTTGCATTCGCCTGCGTCGGTCAGCTGACTTGTGAAATCGGGCGGCGTCTGTTTCGCCTGCTGTGCAATGAACCAGCCGCCGCCGGCAAATACGGCGAAGGCTGCCGCAGCTGCAATGCCTGTTGCAATGCGCTGCCAGACCGGCTGCTTGCTGCGTGTTCCGGTTCCGTTCGCTGAACGGCTGCTTGATTCGGTTATTTCTGAATTATTGGAAATGCTCCGGCGGCTGCTTTCATGAGCGGACGGCTGCACCGGATTGTCTGCACGCAGTTTTTTTTCGCAGCGTTCAAGAGCCTGTTCAGTTTCTTGGATGTATGTTTCAGAGATGCCGTCCATTGCGTCGAATAGATCAATCGGCTTCATAAAAATCCCTCCAGTTCAAGATGTTTCCGGAGCTTCTGACGTGTGCGCATCAGCGTGACCGTTACCTTGGATTTTGAAATTCCAAGTTTATCTGCGATTTCGTCAACCGGATAGACAGACCAGTACCGCAATACAAAAATAATGCGGTGCTCGGGATTGAGCGTTTCAAGAAATGCATTGATCGAATCACTGAGCGCGTTTCTGTCGATCTGCTGTTCGACAGAGTCGGAATCTGAACAGCAGTCATACAGCTCATCAAGAACGGCCTCTGTTTCGCCGCTGCCGCGCTTGCGTGCATGATTCATCTTATACCGCTTATTTGCGACGGAACGGGCAACAGATGTAAAATACGCTTTCGCATTCTCCGGTTTTGCCGGCGGGATGTGATCCCATAGACGCATCAGAACATCATTGACGCATTCTTCTGCATCCTGTGCACTGCCGAGGATGTTGTTTGCAATGGTATAAAAATACTTGCCGAAGATGCGCTGCGTTTCGCTGATTGCCTGCTCATTGCGGTTGAAATACAAAGAAATGAGTGTTTTGTCATCCATAGTCATCAGCATCCTTTCGGTTGAGGTTTGAAGCAGCTTCATTATAACAGACACCAACTTGACCGTTCTGATTACATCGGCTTCAAAGTTTTTTTTCGCAGATTTTGCAGGCAGTTCAGATGCAGCACAGAGAAACCGCCATCTTCTGCCTGAGTCAGTCTGAAACGGCCTGAAAGTTCAATGGCTTGCTCAGGACTCCATTATTATACCATTTTTGATACCGGAAGGGAAGGGGCGGAATCCTTTGCGCTTCGTTCTGACAGACGAAAACCGCCCGCCGTGCAGGAAATTGAAATATAGAAATGATAGAATCATTGATTCTACGATAAAAACAGCAGCGCCCCGCGGGGCGCTGCGCAGACTGTCGAAAAAGTCCAGCGAAAGCTGGGCTTTTTCGCATTTATGTGGTATAATATAGGAGAAGGGAGCTGAGTAGAATGCTGAGCGAAAACAGAG
>JAGKVC010000061.1 GCA_021152595.1 Clostridia bacterium | reverse complement strand
CTTTCTGTTTTTGAAATTAAAGCTTGGAGTAGCCGAAGCTGTTGATCAGCGCATCGACCTTTTTGCCGTTCTTGCAGAGCGGGCACTCGTTCGGTGCGATATTGCTCCGCCTGCTTCTGCCGCCGGACATCGACCATGACATCAATCCGCGTTCCGTCTGCCGTATATTCCTCACTGAAAATCTTTCCCTCGCTGCGGAGCGTCTGCAAAAAACTCCCCTCTGCATAGGGAATACAGAGCGTCATGCGTTTTGCAGTCTGCGGAAGTGCAAGTGAAATTGCATGCAGGAGCGCATCCGTCCCCTCGCCTGTTTTCGCGCTGAGCCAGACAGTGTCCGCATCATTCTGTTTCGGCAGATCGACGAGATCCGCCTTGTTCAGCACATGAATCTGCGGAATCTCCGCACATCCGAGATCATTTAAGAGATCCTGCGTAATCTGCATGCGCTCGCGGATATCGGGTTCAGAAGCATCCAGCACATGCAGAATGAGATCCGCCTGCGCGGTTTCTTCAAGAGTGGAGCGGAATGCCTCGACCAGATGATGCGGCAGACGCCGGATCAGCCCGACCGTATCTGAAAGCAGAATCGTTCTGCCGTCTGGAAGCTCCAGCGCACGCGCTGTGACATCAAGCGTTGCAAAGAGCTTGTTTTCAGTCAGAACACCTGCATCCGTCAGCATATTGAACATCGTGGATTTTCCGGCATTCGTATATCCGACGATCGCAGCTGTCAGGACGCCGTCCTTTTTGCGGCGGCTGCCGAGAAATTTCCGGTGCTTTTCCATCTCACGCAGCGCATGCTCAAGTGATGCGATTCGTGTGCGGATATGCCTGCGGTCCGTCTCGAGCTTGGTCTCACCGGGACCGCGCGTTCCGATTCCGCCGCCGAGCCGTGAAAGTGCCGAGCCGATGCCGGTCAGCCTCGTCAGCCGGTAGCGGTACTGTGCAAGCGCAACCTGCACCTTGCCCTCTGCGGTACGCGCTCTGCCCGCAAAAATATCAAGAATCAGCATCGTGCGGTCAATGACCTTGCAATTTGTCAGATCCGAGATATTGCGCATCTGCATACCGGTCAGCTCGGTATCAAAGATCAGCATTTCGATTTCAAGCGGTTCGATCAGCTCTGCGATTTCCTGCAATTTACCGCTGCCGATGCAGGTTGCAGCTTCCGGTGCAGGACGCGCCTGAATCACCGAGCGGATAACCTCACATCCGGCTGTATCTGCCAGCTCCGCAAGCTCATCAATGGATACTTTCGCGTCATAGTCTCCGGTATCAATACCGACCAGAATCACCTTGGTACGCGCTGTTTGCAGTTCATTTTCGTGCATCTTGATACTCCTGCCTGTGGATATAAGAACGCCCTGCGATCCGGAATGCAGATCACAGGGCGGTTCCGAAACGGTATGATTATGCCATGCCGGCGGTGATGATTGCCATTGCGTAGACTTCCTCTGCGTTGCAGCCGCGGGAGAGATCGTTGATCGGGGCATTGAGTCCCTGAAGGATCGGGCCGTATGCTGCATAGCCGCCGAGACGCTGTGCGATCTTGTAACCGATGTTGCCGGCTTCGATCAGCGGGAAAATGAAGGTATTTGCCTGACCTGCAACCTTGGAATCCGGGCACTTGGTCTTTGCAACTTCTGCGGAAACAGCAGCATCGAACTGGAATTCGCCGTCGATCACAAGCTCCGGATCAATCTTGCGAGCCTCGAGAACAGCATCGTGGCTGAGCTGAACCGTTGCGCCCTTGCCGGAACCGTAGGTCGAGAAGCTGAGGACTGCGACCTTCGGATCAATACCGAAGAAAGCAGCGGTACGGGCGGTCTCAACTGCAACCTCACCGAGCTGCTGTGCAGCGGTCAGGACAACATTGCCGTCCTTATCGAGTCTGTCAGAATAGCCGATGTTGATTGCGCAGTCGCCCATTGCGATCTTCTCCTCAACGCCGTCCTTCTCACGGAACAGGATGAAGCTGGAGCTGACAAGATTTGCGCCCTTCTTGGTCTTGATGATCTGGAGTGCCGGACGGACAGTATCAGCAGTGGAGTAAGTAGCACCGCCAAGCAGCGCATCTGCCTTGCCCATCTTGACGAGCATCGTGCCGAAGTAGTTGGATTTCTTCAGTGCAGCACGAACTTCATCCTCGGTCATCTTACCCTTGCGGAGTGCGACCATCTCAGCGACCATTGCATCCATCTCCGGATAGGTCTCCGGATCGACGATCGTAGCTGCTGCAACATCAAAGCCGCCCTGTGCAGCAGCTGCCTTGACCTCATCTGCATTGCCGCAGAGAATGACATCCATGAGACCTTCCTGCATCAGGCGCGCTGCGGCAGAAAGAATACGTGCATCGGTACCCTCGGTAAAAACGATTGTTTTTCTGCTTGCCTTGAGGTTTGCAAGCAGCTTGTCAAACATACCCATTGTAATAGCCTCCAAATAAATATTTTCGGATTGCCTGCTTTGACAGAACTTCCGCTCTCTATTATAGCATACTTTCCTGCAAAAAGCAAGCGGCGGACATGACTTTCATACAGAATCCGGCGGATGATGCTCAGCGCACTCAGAACTTATACATATAGACATTGTATACGTAGCTGTTATTCCAGTAACCTGCCATATCCGGCGTTGTAAATCTGATTTGCAGACCGTGCTTTTCAGCAAAATCCGTAAAGAATTTTTTACTGTAGAAGGTCTTTTGCAGATCTTTATAACGCTCATCGTAGTTTTCGATCCGGCTTCTGCAATCCGCGAGAATCTCCTCCTGCCGCTCTTTGTCATGAAGATGCAGGATACCCATTGAAAGATTCGATTTCTCCAGCATGATCTCCAAAACCTTCAGCGCATATTCCTCACTTGTAAAATACGGAAATACGCCGTTTGAAACGCATGCGTCATACTTCGGAGCTGCCGGAACATTGATTGCTTCATCGTCAATGATATCTGAATCAGTGCCGAACACCTTTCTTGCAAATTCAATGACACCCGTTGAATAATCCGCACCGCCGACCTCGAGCTGATCTCTCTGCGCAAGCAAAAGATTTGCACCGCATCCGCAGCCGATCTCATAAAGGCTGTTCAGCTTCTTGACGATGCCGTCACGAACACTCAGACATTCAATCATTTCATAGTATTCCTTGCAGAAGCTCGCAAAGCTGATCCGGCATGTACCGTGGGAATCATAGCCGGCAAGCATTTTCATTTGCAGGAAAAACTGATCACAATCGACATATTCTTTTTCATTGTCATCCTTACATAATCATCAACTACCAGATCTGCGTTATCATTCCGCATCTTGCGCTTGATCTGGTTCTGTTAATTGACGATACTTGTTTTCCAGATAATCAACAACTCTAACAGCACCCTCACCTCTATTTACCCATGCCTCTTCACACAACTTTCGCCGATTCTCCTTATACTTTTCATCTGTCAGACATTCTTTAATGATCGACTTCAAATCGGGCATATCCTCCGGTTTCAGGATTCTGCCGAGCTTAGGCAGTGCACGGATTGTCCATGGCGTTTCATCCAGCCAGTAAACGTCATACTGCGAATCATCGAAATCCGTATCCACAGAGATTACAGGCTTATAAAAAGCAAGTGCAAATTCAAAAATTGTTCCGGAAAAATCAGAAATCAAAATATCAGCTCTGTGAAGCGCATTAAAATTATCAACATCACGATTCCATTCGAGCTGCTCGGAGGCAGGAAATGCTGCCATTAGTTCATCTATCATCTCTGTCTCAGATACAAAGGACTGCGGATGCGGTCTGATAATGATATGATAGCCTGTTTTGAGTAATTCCTCAATGATTTTAGATCCAAACCGTTTGAATATTGCACTCTTGCCCCAACTCGGAGCAAGCAATACTGTTATTCCTTTCTTTGGCGGCTGAGGCGTATGTTCCAGTCTTTGTAGAATCTCATCCATATAGGGAATACCTGCAAGAACAATCTCTTTTGGCGGCTCATTCCGCAGTGCTTCCAGCTTTCTTGTTATATCGACCTGATACTGTCCGGAAACAAGAATTGAATCAAAAAAGTCAAGGCTGAACATTCTTAATGAAGTCATAGCGTTCGCGCCGTGCGGAATATAGATATACTGCTTCACATCCTTTGAGCGTTTCCATTGGTATACGTCCAGACCGGGTGTGGTCGATAACAATATAGTAACGTTCAAAAAATTCAGTTTTCCATAGGCTTTATTGCCTGAACCGATATATCTTCCCTCAACATGCGGAAGTCCGCATTGAAACACCGGATCATCCTCTGATTCCGTCATGTAAACAGTATCAAATCCGCGCCGATCCAATTCGCGGCAAATTGGTTCAAAGAATTGCCAATATCGCTTATCATCTGAAAAAATAACAAGCGGAATCGTCTTTTCATTATCAGTCGATTTTTTCGGATTCAGGTATTTCAGCTTCATGAAAATGCCCTTCAGCCCGAACCAGAGCACTGAGATCACACCGAGCGCCAGCGTAAAAAGCATGCTTCCCGTACCGGGATCAATATAAACCATGATGCTCATTCGCAGCCTCCCTCAATGCTCACCGAGATCTTTCCAGTTTTCTTTTTCATATATGTTTTGATTGCGTAAAGCAAACCATTCACCCGGCAGAAACGTATTTCCGTTATTTTCACTTATCTGCCCATCGTTAATAATAAAAACATGCTGCTCCTCTGCATCCTTCTGTTTATCAGTCAATGCCTTGCCGGTAAACGGGTTCACCGGATCGCTGATCAGATCAGACATCGCAAGAAGCGGCGTATCTGCATTTGTCATGAAGGTGTCATCCTCAGCAAAGGCATCATGACAGTTGAAATCCTTAACCAGAAGCAGCGGATTGACATATGTTGTGTCTAACTTAGGTACACAAAGCTCCGGAACACTGTAAAGACTTGCCCCGTGATCTGCCACAATGATAATACGGGTATTATCATACACACCCTGTTCACGCAGATAATCCAGCCAGTTTCCGACCTGAAGCAAAGCGGCGACATTCACATGATAATGTGTCTCCTGCCACGCATTCTTCATCAGAAGCGTTCTGCCGTTTACATTGAAGCGATCAGCGTGTTCGGCATCATATTCTGTATTGTCCACATTCGGAGCAGGTGTATAGTCCGGTGTCTGCAAATAGATCGGATCATGCGTCGTTGTATTATGCAGCATCACAAAAGAACCCGGTGCATCTGTAAGTTCCGTGATATCCGGCAAGGCCTTCAATACAGTATAACCATTCAGAAATTCTTCTGTACCGCCAACCGATTTTCTCATACCGTTTCCAAGATCGGAAGCGATCATTGCATCGGGATCGGAATAGAAATAGGTACCATCCTGATACAGGAATCTCTGGAACGCCAGTGGAACAGATTTCATAATACCAAAGCAGAAAAAGTTTCGCTTCCAGATGGATTCTTTTACTGTGATATAATTCGATGTCAGTGAACGCAGATAGCCCCTGCCGGTGATAAATGTTCTGATATCCGGATAATCGTCATAAATCGAAAGATCCGGAATATCCTGATAGCCTGCATATGCCGGATCACAGACTGTAACATCGAAGCCTGCCTCGTCAAACAGAACCGGCATCAGCTTGACAGCCTCATTCTGCTTATCGCCGAGCCATTCGTCGCTTCTCCGGTTCATCTCCTCCGGAATATACTCGTATCCGCCGTACAATCCCGGCGAACCGACATTCGTCATATTGCCGTAGGAAATAGTATTTGAATACCATTTAGAGCCCTCGAATTGCTCCTTGAGAATCGGCTTCTCATTGAAAATAAACGGAACGAAGGCATCAACTGCCTTATCCAGAATCAGGACGACAACATTCTTGCCGGTCTTGCTCAGCCGAAGCGTCGGAGTAGTATCCGAGACCTGTTCAACCGCCTTTTCAAGCTGTGGGATCTGTCTGCGGATCATAACAATATTGTATACTGACATGACAGCAATGACGAGGCTCATCAGATTGAGCATACTTCTGACAATCGTCGCTTTTTTCACCATAATCATCAGAAGAATCAGAAATGCTGCTGTACAGACAATCACATTGATCAGCAAAGCAGGGACAGAAAATTCAAGTCCCAGATCATACTTCAGAATCGGGGACATATTTCCGAGATTCGTGCCGAATGCCATGTAGTTGATTGTTGAAAGACCTGCAATCAGCAGAATTGCAAGATCTGCCTTCGCCCTGCCCTTTCCGTCTGCAAGATAATAGAAAATACCGGACCAGAACAGGAACGTGCCTGCTGCTGTCAGGACAGAATAGATCAGGAGCTTGAGCGGCGACTGATAATTCGTCAGTGTCACAAAATCCATCGGAGAATCGCTGATCACCGCCGAAGGAATCAGCAAACCGATCAGCAGCGCCATGAAGAGGCAGCCTGCCATAAAGCGTTTTCCGCTGTTTTCCGGCAGCTCCAGATCGTTTTTTTTCTTTTCACGCTGCTGCCGCCTGATTGTTTTACGGAGAAGACATGCCAGAGACAAAACAAGCACAACCAGCGCTAAGAATATCCGGCATGTATTCCATTCCTCCCATTTTATCATTTCATTGACTTCATGCCCGATTACAGCAAGCGAACCGACTGCGCAAACTCCGGCAAAAACATACCCTAGCACCTTCAGCGCCTTAACAGGAACTGTATGTTCCTTTGCGGCGGCTTTGATTCTGCTGCCGAATACCATCACAATATTCTTGCAGAGAGAGAAGATATTATTCAGCAGCCAGTAAAACACCAGTCCGGACGGTGAACGGTAAAGCAAAACCAGAAAAATCAGTGCCAGACCGTAAAGCTGAATCTTATCACGCAGAGAAGTCTTTTTAGAATAGATACTGCTTGAAACAATATTAACAATCGTCATCAGGATCGGCAGAATATTGATTGCAATTCCGCCGATGGTCAGCGCACCGTCCGGCAGACTCAGATCACGAATCGGGCCAAACGAAACGCCCTGAAACAGCGTCAGATGCGACAGAAAATGATATGCCGCCATAAAAAGGGAATTTGCAGCAGCAAAGAAAAAGAACTTCTGAGCGAATGAATCGGCTTATAGCCCTCAATCCGGTAATAAGCCTGAAGCATCATATAGCGCTCATCGCCCTTGAAGTTCTTTTTGATATGCGTACTCATCGGCTTCATCTTTTCTTCCTTGTCACGCGCTTCGCTTTGAATATGATCCGCACGCAGATACAGCGGAAGACATAAGAAATTGATTGCCAGACTGACAGGAATGATCGCCAGTCCGACATTTCCGATTGCTTTGTATGAGATCTGATAGATCACTTCAAACAAAAGCTCGAGCGGACCGATAATCATGAAATATAATGCTTGAAAAAAGGACATCTGCTTCACTCCCTGTGTTCATGCGATTTCATATGTAACAATGCATTATAATTATAACACTTATGCATGAAAATGTCAATCTTTTTCATTTACCGCCTGTATATACGAATTGCGGCAGAAACGGTGAAATCACATAGCATAGCAGCAAAAAAGCAGGCGTCTCCGCAAAGCAAAGACGCCTGAACGATGATTTTACTTCTGATATTTTGCCTTGTCCATCTCGCGGATTGCAGCACGGCGGATCTTGCCGCTGCCGACAGTCTTCGGAAGCTCCTCGACAAATTCCACAACACGCGGATATTTATACGGTGCAGTGCCTTTCTTGACATACTCCTGAATATCCTTGACAAGTGCATCCGAGGGAACAGTTCCCTTCGTCAGAACGATTGTTGCCTTGACAACCTGACCGCGGATCTCATCCGGAACGCCGGTGACTGCGCATTCCAGCACATATGGCAGCTCCATCAGCACGCTCTCGATCTCGAACGGTCCGATGCGGTAGCCTGAAGACTTGATCACGTCATCAACTCTTCCGACATACCAGAAATAGCCGTCCTCATCCACCCATGCGGTATCGCCGGTGTGATAGTAGCCGTCACGCCATGTCTCGGCAGTGGTTTCCGGATCACCGTAGTAGCAGAGCGCAAGTCCCGGAACGCCCTCTTCCTTCAGCTTGATGCAGATCTCACCGGTCTCACCGACAGGAGCCGGTGTGCCGTCCGGCAGAAGCACCTGCACATCATACTGCGGATTCGGTCTGCCCATGCTGCCGGGCTTCGGCTCCATGCCGACAACATTTGCGATGGAAAGCGTGGTTTCAGTCTGACCGAAGCCCTCCATGAGCTTCAGACCGGTTGCGCGCTGGAACTGATAGAACACCTCAGGATTCAGCGCCTCGCCTGCGATACACGCATATTTCAGCGAGGAAAGATCATATCTGCCGAGATCCTCCTTGATGAAGAAACGGTACATGGTCGGCGGCGCACAGAAGCTCGTGACATGATACTTCTTGAACATCGGCAGGATATCATCTGCGTGGAAGCGGTCGAAATCATACACGAATACGGCGGATTCGCACATCCACTGACCGTAGAGCTTGCCCCAGAGTGCCTTGCCCCAGCCGGTATCGGAAATGGTAAAATGCAAACCGTTCGGATCGGCATTCTGCCAGTAACGCGCTGTGACATAGTGACCGAGCGGATACTGATAGCTGTGCAGCACGAGCTTCGGGTTGCCGGAGGTACCGGAGCTGAAGAAGATCAGCATCGGATCGGTACCGCACGGTGTTTCAGCGGTGCGCTCGAAATGTGTGCTGTATGCCGGAAGCTCTGCATTGAAATCATGCCAGCCCTCGCGCTGACCGTTGACCATGACTTTTGTCTTGAGCGACGGGCAGTTTGCCTGCGCGAGATCGACCTCACTTGCAACATCGCCGTCCGCCGTACATACGATTGCAGAGACCTCAGCCGAATTGAATCTATACTCAAAATCATGCTTTTTGAGCATATTGGATGCCGGAATAACAAGTGCGCCGATGCGGTGCAGCGCAATGATCGAGAACCAGAACTGGAAGTGCCGCTTCAATACGAGCATGACGCGGTCGCCCTTCTTGATACCGAGCGACTTGAAATAGTTAGCCGTCTGGCAGGAGTATTTCTTGATATCCTTGAATGTGAATCTGCGCTCGTTGTGGTCTCTGTCCACATAGATCATCGCGGTTTTATCCGGACATTTCTCCGCCATTGCATCCACGATATCGAACGCGAAGTTGAATTCATCCTTATGCTCGAAGTGAACGCCGCTGAGGATGCCCTCTTCATTTGTTTCGCAGGTGACAAACTTCTCTGCGACCGGATGCATCAGACCGGCCTTATCGACATTGGTCGAATGATACTCAACAACATGCTCCTTATATTCCGATACGCCGTTTCCGTGCGGTGCCATGACAAACGCATAGATCTCGCAGTCCTCACCGCCGAGCGCGACCTCATCATGCGGGATCGAGCTGTCATAGTAGATGCAGTCGCCCTCATGCAGAATCTCGGTATGCGTACCGATGATATGCCGCAGAGTGCCCTTGATGACGATATCCATTTCCTGTCCGGCGTGGCTGCCGAGATGCAGCGGTCTGGAGAGCGCCTCCTCCGAGTAAGGGATCACAACATGGAACGGCTCCACAGTCTTGTTCTTGAACTTCGCAGCAAGGCGGTTATAGACAAAGCCCTCTCTGCGGACGATCGGCACGCCCTCGCCCTTTCTGGTGACGGTATAGCCGCTCAGCTCCGGCGAGCTGCCCTCCATCAGTTCGGAAATCTCAACATGAAATGCATTTGCACATTTATAAATAAACGTAAAGCTGAAATCCTTTTCGCCGGATTCATACAGCTTGTAGTCTTCTACGGAATAATCCGTCTTGGCAGCCATTTCCTCAACAGAAATACCGAGATCCTCACGCAGACGGGCAATTCGCTCTGCAACCTCTTTGATTCTGGCTTCGGCATTCTGAAGGTTCTTCTGGTCGCTCATTGAAATCTCTCCTATCATAATAAAATAAAAAACCCGTCCCAAAGAAAAATCTTTGAGACGAGTATCATCCAAATGATTACCCGCGGTACCACTCAAATTGTGCCGCTATTGCGTAACACCACTTTCAGGCTCCAACAAGCCCTATTCTTTCACGCAGACTCACGGGAACGCTTACTTTGACCATTCGGCGCTCCGGCTCAGAAGGGATACACAGCATTGCATGACACCGGCTCACACCAGCCGCCGGCTCTCTGAAGACATTGGCAATCCTCTGCTTGGCTTCCTCATTGCCTTTCGATATGCATTTTATCACAAAACAAATTTTTTGTCAAGCCCTTTTTCAAATTTTTTTCGGGATTTTTGTAAAATCAGGATCAACACACAGTTCTTTCAGCGGACATTCCGCGCATTTCGGATTCCGTGCCGTGCAGGTATCGCGCCCGAACAGCACGATCTGGTGACAGTAGCGCGAGGAGCGCTCCGGCGGCAGAATCTTCCGCAGATCCTCCTCAACATGCTCCGGCGCGTGCCGCTTTGTCAGCCCGAGCCTGCCCGAAATCCGGATGCAGTGCGTATCCGTGACAACCGAGGACTGCCCGTAGACATCGCCAAGCAGCAGATTTGCCGTCTTGCGTCCGATGCCGGAAAGCGTCAGCAGATCATCCATATTGTCCGGCACCTTTCCGCCGTATACATCGCGCACGCGCTGACACATCTCCTTGATGCTCTTTGCCTTTGCACGGTAGAATCCGCAGGGCTTGACCGCATTTTCGAGCGCCGTAATATCCGCATCCGCGAAGGAATCCAGCGTCGAAAATTCGCGGAACAGATCCTTCGTCACAATGTTGACGCGCGCATCGGTACACTGCGCCGAAAGCCGCGTTGCAATCATAAGCTGATAGGGCTCGTCATATTCCAGCGAGCATTTTGCATCCGGATAGACCGTATCGAGAATATCGCAGATCTGCACTGCCTTATCTTTCAGTTTCATTTTGTTCCCTCATTTTTGCGTCAGAGCGCGTTTTTTCCAGGAATAATCGTTTTTGATATCTGCGTTCGATTTCAATAATCTTATACGCTTTCATTGCGGATCCTCCCACTTGCGATGCTTTCAGGATTCACCATCATCTTTCACGGTTTCGAGATTGCCGCTGAGCTTGCAGCCGGGATGCTGCTTTTGAAACTCAGCGAGCACCTCCGGCGGATAAGTGTATTTGTTTCCGGCATTGAACGAGAAAGCCTGCAGCGTATCCATATCATCCAGCGCAGAGAAATCATCCGGAAATGCAAAGCCCTCAAGCCACAGGTTCGTAAATCCGCGCGCATCCTTCAATGAATCGAGTGATGCACCGTCCGCCCAAATCTTGCCGTACTTCAATCCGCCGGACTGAAACCCGCCGCCGTTCTGATCCTCATCGAAATTCAGGAACCGCACAAATGTCGGAGACGCATCATTTTTGTCATGAAAATCCAGCTTCACGCGCAGCTCGCTGTGTATCTCCTCCGGATGCTCCTGCATAAACTGCTCTGTGATCCCGCGTATTTCCAGTGCCTCACGAATCAACTGTTCCCGATCACAGAACGAATCGAACTCAAAATCAATTTCAAGTGCGGCATAATGCGGCTCATGCGGCACTTCGCGGATATAAGCAAAATAACAGGTTTCATATTTCTTTGCGGTCAGCAGTTCACCGAGCGCAGGCATCGCGCGGCTGTCCGGACAGCCGTTCAGCACATAACGCAGTCCGGTTCTTGACACGCGGTACAAAAACAGCGCCATCAGCAGCAGAGCAGCAAGCATCGCCGCAGCCGCAAGATATTTCCAGATCTTTTTCAGCATCCGATCACCCCCGAACTTGACATCTTTCCGCTTTCGTGGTATCATTACACCAGAACATGCACAAGGAGTTGTCACATATGGGAAACGCACATCATTTTGAGCCGGAAAAGCTCATCTGTGCCGTATTGTATACCGATGAAGCCGCTGCCGATGCCGCAGTCGCAAAGCTGAAAGCCGCCTTCGGCGAAACCGATCTCGAATCCGGATCATACAGCTTCTCTGAAATATCGCCCTATTATGACGGCGAAATGGGCGGCACAGTCTACCGCAAAATGCTTTCATTTTCGATCTGCCGCGATCCGCAGGAGCTCGCCGCGATCAAGACACTGACGAACAGCATCGAGCAGGAAACAGCCGATGCCGGAAACCGTCACATCAATCTTGATCCGGGCTTTGTCAGCCCCGGCAGATTATCCCTTGCAACAACCAAGAACGCCGGTCACCGCATCCCGCTCTCAGAGGGCATCTATGCAGAACTGACGCTCTTTTATGCACGGCATGCATGGCATCCGTTCCCGTGGACGTATATGGATTTCAAGCTGCCGCAGGTACATGAATTTCTGACACAGGTACGCAGAATTTACATGCAGCAGCGGAAGAGCTGGCTCTCCAGCGACTGACGCATCTGCCGGACTCGGCTCGTGAGCTGCTCGCCGGAAAGCCCGAGCATACAGCCCGTCCACACCGCACCGTATGCAAAGGCAAGCGTCATATGCCCAAGCGGTATCGCGCCCTCCTGCACCAGATCATACCCCGAGCCGTAGCTTTGATTCTGCTCCTGACACGGCGCCAGATAGCACGGAATCCCATTGCTCCGGCAGCGCTGGATCAGCGTCTGGACGGCATAGGGCGAAAAGCGCACGGAATTCGCCGTCTCAGAGTGATAGGTGCCGTGCACAACCGCAGCGACATCCTCGAGCGGCAGCTTATCATACCGAAGCCCGTTATAAGGACGGATCAGCATAATCTCCGGCGCAGCCTTTGCATGCGCCGAAAGCATCTGCATATCAAAGCAGGTGCTTTTTTTATGCACCGGCGCAGCATCGAGTACAGCGGATATCTTCTGCATCGTGCCGCTGTAAAATGACCTGCTCTCATGCTGACACGGCAGCAGATCGAAGCCGCGGTGCAGATACATATATCCGTCACTGTTTTCATAGATCACCCAGACGCCGCCCGAAAGATGCTTGCAGATCAATTTGACCGCCGCTTCAAAATTCGCGTGACCGTTTGTCTGCGGTTCACTGAGCGGCTCAATCGCAGAAACAAGCATCACAGGCACCGGAATCCCGATGAGTGCCGCTGAAAGCATTGCGGCAGTCTGATCCAGCGTATCGGTGCCGTGTGCGATAATAATGCCGTCATAGCGCCGCAGATCGAGCGCGGCGATTGTCCGCAGCAATGTACACCAGTCGTCCGGTGTCAGATCCTCACTCAGCGCATTGAGCGGCATCTGCACATCAAATTCCACAGAGGAATACGGATGCGCAAGCCGATAGTGCTGTTCAAGGACAGTGCAAGCCGTCCCGACGTCGCTGCGGCGCGTCCCGTCGGAACCGGCGCGGCTGCAAATCGTGCCGCCTGTCAGAATCAAAGCAATCCGCATCACGCGCCCCCGATCTTATGACGGATCCGCGGAAACCGTTTGCAGCGTGACGCAGACGATCTCCGGATGATTGAACAGACGCAGCGGAAAGCCGCTGTTGCCGAGGCCGCGGCTCAGATACATCGTTGTATCGCCCTCAGTATAGACACCGTCGGTGAATTCCGGCAGAATGCCCTGATCCGGCGCATAAAGCCCCTGATGCGTGAACGGAATCCGCCACTGACCGGCATGCGCATGACCGGAAAACACAAGATCCACACCGGTTTCCGCATAGTACGTGCGCAAATACTGCGGCTCATGTGCCAGCAGAATCTGAAAATCATCCGGCGCTTCATCCGCAAGCGTCTTCAGGATATTTGCCTGCAAGGAGAGATCATCCAGTCCGATCAGAGATAAGGTCTGTCCGGTCTGCGACTCGATCTGCACTGTTTCATTGTAGAGAAAATGCACGCCGTATTCCTTGATCTTCTCCTCAAATGACGAAAGCACTTCCTTTGAGAGATAATGCTCATGATTTCCGTAGACATAATAGGTCGGCGCAACCTCGGGGATCTGCCGCATGAACAGCAGCGCATCCTCAACATTCGTGTGATTGCTCGCGTCGATAAAATCACCGGTCAGCACAATGATATCCGGCTCAAGTGCGCGCACCTCGCGCAGCAGCGCCTCATTCTCCTCAGCAAAAACCTTGTTGTGCAGATCAGTCAGATGCACAATGCGAAAGCCGTTGAACGAAACCGAAAGGGCATCTGTTTCGTATGTATATTTCGTGACCTCGATGCGGTTGTTCGCACCGTATGCCATTGCAAAGAACAGCAGAATCAGCAGCATCCAGATCCCGATACGCCGCCAGATTCTTCTCCCCTTTGCACGTTTTTCGATTTGTTCAGCATTGCTTGTCTTCTGCATGCGGAAGTCCTCCTGCATTCTTTTGTTCATAATCATTACAAACCGCAACCGCGCAGGCATACACCGTGCGCGATTGCGGAATCATATCCTCAGAACGTCGTCAGTTTTGCAATATATTTCAGAATCAGCGTGACATCGTCGGCTGTCAGTTCGCCGTCCTGATTCGCATCGGCATTGAGCTTGCCCTGCGACGTGATCACAGCCTTCTGATCCTCAGCCTTATAGCGTGCGAGCAGTACGGCATCCGAAACATCGACTTTCGCATCACAGTTGACGTTGCCGAGTTCGAGCTTGCCTTCCGGCTCGGTCGTTTCGGTGGTCGTCGTTGTGGTTTCGGTCGTTGTCGAAATCGTTGTTGTGGTTGTCTCAAATACGATCGGTTCGCCGCCGAAATCAAAGCTGTCATTGATCTCCGATGCGCTCTTTGCCAGCGCGGACATCGCAGATGCATCGCCGCCGTAGAGCTTGTAGAGACCTGCGCATGCGAGCGCGAAGCAGCCGTTATAATCCAGTGCGGGCTCCGTATACTGATACTTATCGGAGTGGTCCTGATAGTTGCCGGAAGCGTCAATACCGCCGACAAGCGTGCCGTAGTTTGTGTATTTCACCTCAGGATTATTGACGAGGGACTCACCCTCCTTGAGGTGCTGTGCCGCGCGGTGATGGATATGTGTCGGCCATTTGTCACCGTAGCCGATCAGGAAGCTGTATCCCAGCGGATTGCCGCCGAGGATATAGTCCATCTGCCATTTTGCACCGGTCGCATACTCAGACGATGCATCATCACCTGCGATCGCAAGCGCGCTCATCTGAAGTGCGCAGTTATATCGTGCTGCGCCCCAGCCGTCGCCGTTGTATTTGCCTGCCGCAACGCCGCCTGCATTCTTGACCTCGAAAATCAGTTCATTCTTGAAGGTGTCATCCTTCGTCGCCTTGTACATCAGTGCGGCATAGCCCTGCCAGACCTTATCCCATGAATATCTGTACCAGTCACCGATCCCGCCGTAGTCGCCGTTATTCGGTGTTCTCGAGGGCTTATCGCCTTCGCCGATCGCATAAAGCCATGCCGAAGCCATTGCCTCTTCATCCTGATACATCGCATCCGTGGAATAGAAGCTCATACCGGCGCAGTTGTTGCCGACATGCTTCTGACCGAATGCCAGAAGTGCCTTTGCATATTTGATACATTTTGCTGCATACTGCGTATCCGTATCCTTGAAGATATACGCAGAACCGGCAAGACCTGCTGCCATTTCACAGCAGACAGCGGAATTATTGTCGGAAGCAGTCAGCCAGTAAACATCGCGCTGGTAGGTCTGCTCCTCCGGCGGTACAAAAATACCGTGGTCAACATCGCCGTTTGCAACCGTACCTGCAACAGCCACGACCTCGCCGCTGTCATTCAGGAATGTGGATTTCATCATATAATCCGCACCGCGGCGCAGTACATACTGCAAATGATTGAAGCAGCCCGCCTGCTGATAGACGCCCGGATTCAGGTACTCGGAGAGCGCAAGACTGCTCATCGAAAAACCGATTGTCAGATTGAACTTGATGTGGTCGCCTGCGTCATGATAACCGCCGTCAAGATCAACCTTGCCGTCGCCGTCCGGATCGACAACCGCCTTCGCAGCGCCGTCCAGACTGCCGACACTCGCCTGTCCGTCATAGGTGTGACAGTCGCCGCGCCATGTCAGCGGGCCGTCGG
>JAGKVC010000236.1 GCA_021152595.1 Clostridia bacterium | reverse complement strand
CATATAGGGCTTGTCGTCCCAGTCGAGCGAGACATCGCAGCCGATGCGGCAGTAATCGACCTTGCCGAATGCGCTGCCGAGCGGCACACCGCAGCCGAGAATCTCCGCACCCTTTGTAATCTCGCGCAGGAAGTCCATTGCATCCGCCATGATTCTGCCGCGCGTTTTATCCGGACGCGGCTGAATGCAGACCGCATAGAGAAAATCGAGCTTGAGCAGCTCATAGCCCCAGTCATGAATGACCGTCTCAAAGACCTGTTTCAGATAGGCGCGCACGCCGGGATGATAGAGGTCGAGCGCATAGAAGCCGCTCCAGTTCGAGCCGCCCCTGACAAATTCACCCGCTGCATCCGTAACAATCCAGTCCTTGTGATCGCGGAAGATCTCGGATTTCTCCTCGCAGACGAACGGCGCGAGCCAGATTCCGGGACGCTGCTTTGCCTTTTTAATGGCATCGGCGATATTGTCCATGCCGTTCGGGAATTTCTCCTTATCGACGGAGAACCAGTCGCCGACAGCGGTCTCCCAGCCGTCATCGACCTGAAAGACATCGGCGCGGTAATCGAGCGAATGCAGCCCGAGCAGATCGTCAATGAGCTTCTGCTCGCTGATATCCGCATAATGCCGGTACCAGCTCGTATAGCCAAAGATTGGCTTTGCCTTGACCGGCGGCAGACCGAGCGCCGCAAAATAGCCGTCAAAGACCTCGCGCTCCGTGCCGGAGAAAATCCGCATATTGATACTGAGATCACCGGTCAGATGCAGCCCCTCGCAGTCCTTGCAGATACGGATGCGTGATGCCTCTGTATCGGTCTCAATGCGCGTAAAGCCGTCCTGTTCATTCATCGAGCCGATCAGCGTGAACTGCGCATCGCGACGGAGATAGCCGTAGGTCCAGCCGTGCAGATGTCCTGCCTGATTCGGATAATGCGTGAAATTATAGTCGCCGTACTGTGTCAGCGCATATTTCTCGAGGATATTGCGCGGCACATGATCGAGTCCGCGCATTTTGCCGTGGATGCTGTGCTCGGTGCTGTCCGTCCACGACTGCCAGCCGTTGAGAAAAATGCGCTCTGCTTCGTCAAATTCATGCGCAAGCTCCGCAGAAAGCTCCTCTAAGATGATTTCATTCTCCGCCGAGACCTGCACCTTGAGCGCATCACCGTCCCATTCCGCGGAAAGACGCACGGTGTCGGTCTGTGCAGCGCCGCCGTCGGTCATCAGGCAGAAGCGGCTGCCGTTCTGTGTGTATTTCAGTGTGATCTGTTTCAGCTCTTTCATAAGGAGCCCCCTTTCTCATTGTACGGTTTGGTAATTCAGATCGTGTTCCTTGCAGTATGCCTCGGAAAAGGAGCCTTTCGGCACCTCGATTACGAGATCAGCGCTGCAGTCTCCGAATGCATCTGCGCCGATTGCGGTCAGACTTTCCGGCAGGGAAACTTTCGTGAGCGCCGGGCAACTGAAAAATGTATAGTTTCCAAGCTCCGCAACACCCTCTCCGAGCGTGACCGATTTGAGATTGCCGCAGTTGCTGAAACCGTTTTCGCCGATTGCGCAGCGCTGACATTCGCCGATTTCCAGCGTTTCGATGCCGGAATCCGAGAAGGCATAGGTACCGAGCGTGATGCCGCCGCCGGAAAGCTCGACGCTGCATGCGTGTCCGCAATGAAGGAAGTTGTAATCGCCGAGCTGAATATCGCCCGAGAGCGAAACACGCTCCAGATCCGGCAGAGACATAAAGCAGAGATTATTTGTGATGAGATTGCAGTTTTCGCCGGTCACCTCTGTGATCGCACTGTTATCAAAGCAGGACTGACCGAGCCGCACGGGATTGTCAAAGAAGGTCACGGTTTTGAGCTGCTCGCAGTCGGAATAGCAGTTCTCTTCCATCGTAATCTCCTCCGCATGATGTGCAAACTCCCTGACCGACGATTGGCTGAATGCTTCACTGCCGAAAAAGGTGATTGTCTCCGGCAGCACGATCCGGTGTGCGTAGTCAGCGCCGCAGAATCCGTAACGCGCGATCTCCCGTACAGGCTGATCAGCAAGCTCCGGATACAGCTCTGTCACTTTCCGGAGATCACGGGTATACGAGGGCATATAGATCGGCGCATCGCTGTCCGGATCGGGCGGTTCTGCTGTAAAGCGATGCTGACATTCGCCGATTGAATATTCTTCGCGCACGCCGACTGACCACATCCACAGATATTCCGAGGAATCGGCTGATGCGTCAGCGGTTTCGTCTGCATGGGATTCCGGCAGCAGTTCAGGCGTTTGCACGGCGATATCGTTCCGTCCGCTGTCACGGCGGTTCTGCATATCACCCAGCAGACCGTCAACGATTGAATCAATCTCCTCCGCACTGCGCGTCTCCGCCGCAGAGGATGTCTGTTCCGGTTCGGACATCTCCAGTTCCGGAAAACGGGATGCCGAACAGCCTGCAAGCGGCAAGGCGCACAAAGCAGCAGTGAGCAAAGCGTATTTCTTCATCTGATACTCCTTTTTCAGGATTGATATGCTTGTATTCCATTCGCAATTATGATATAATTATAGCACAACGAATCAAAAAAAGCAATCATAAAGCAAAGCGCGGCTGAGGATCAGTCAGCCGCGCTTCGGGAAGAAGTAGAGAGGTATTATTTATCATGTTTACAGCTATAGTATAACACAGTTTCGCAGAAAGTGAATGCACTTTTTTTCAATTTTTCGTGAACAAGCTGTGAACCTGTCAAAGGAGCAATATATTATGATTGAAAATTTAGTAATATTCGACAGCCATTCCCATTATACCGATCCGGCGTTTGATCCGGACCGTGAGGAGCTGCTGCGGAGCTTTCCGGAAAAGGGCATCGTCAGATGCATGGTCTGCGGCACACAGCTCGCGGATTCCGCCGCCGCGATCGCGCTTGCGGAGCAGTTTCCGGAGCTGATTGTCACCGCCTGCGGCATTCATCCGGAGTGTCCCCTGCCCCCTGCGGATTATCCGGATACGCTGCGGCAGTTCAGCAGGCATCCTTCTGTCAAAGCGATCGGCGAGATCGGGCTCGATTATCATTTTGAGGGATATGACAAAGCCGCGCAGCAGCGGATTCTCCGCGAACAGCTCACGCTTGCAAAGGAGCTGGATCTCCCCGTGATTCTGCACTGCCGCGATGCAATCGGGGATATGCTGCAAATTCTGCATGAATTCGCGCCGCTCGAAGGCGTGATGCACTGCTTTCCCGGCTCTGCGGAGACCGCGCGCGAGGTGCTGCAAATGGGGCTGTATATTGGCTTCACCGGTGTCCTGACCTTCAAAAATGCGCGCAAGCCGCTCGAAGCACTCCGCAGCATTCCGGCGGATCGTCTGCTGATCGAAACCGACTGTCCCTATATGGCACCGGTACCCTACCGCGGACAGCGCTGCGACAGCACCATGCTGACGGAGACCGCCGCTGTCATGGCGCGCGAAAAGGGACTTTCCCTCGCGGAAATGTGCCGCATCACAGCCGAAAACGCCGCACGCCTCTTCCGGACAGAGGTATCGCTGCGCGATGATTTATAATGGGGCGCTGCCCCAAGCCCTGCCAGAGGGATCTATCCCTCTGGACTCCCGCTTTTGATTGGATAGAGAATGAAGCCGCTCCAGTTTTCGTGATTGGGAGCGGCTTTTCTTATGGCGCACCGCATAATAAAAGTTTTGAGCAAACTTTTTCACCGCGCCGTGCGCGGCTCCGAATTGCTAAAGCAGCCAGTTACGCTATGCACCACCGGAAACCGAACACGCTGAATGAGTGTCAAAATAAAAGTTTTGATCAAACTTTTTCA
>JAGKVC010000235.1 GCA_021152595.1 Clostridia bacterium | reverse complement strand
TCATCACGACGCTCGACGAAATGGACGAGGATTCGCTCGTCCGGATTCTGACCGAGCCGAAAAACGCCCTGCTCAAGCAGTACGCAAAGCTGTTCCACTATGACGGCATCGAGCTGGAAATCGAGCATGATGCCCTCATCGGCATCGCAAAGCGCGCACTGGAGCAGAAAACCGGCGCACGCGGACTCCGTGCCATTCTGGAAGGGATCCTGATGCAGACGATGTTTGACGCCCCCTCGCGCAAGAGTGTCAAAAAGGTTGTTGTGACGGCGGCAAGCGTGGAAAATCATACCGCGCCGCTGCTGCTGGATGACAGCGGACAGGAAGTCTCCGCTGCCTGATCCGATGCGCTGCGAAGTCTATGCCGAATCTCCTGCGGTGATAAGCTGCGGGAGATTCTGTTATCTATAACAGCAAAAATTTCATTTTGTTTTCACAAATTTCCGCAATTTACAACTTGATTCTTTGCACACTTTCATGTATAATAGAACAAAGAGTCAACCCTGTCAGAATGTCGATAAAGATCTCACTTTGTCATTATGATATCGGGTTCTCGCAAACAATGTAAACATTTGCAAGAACGCCGCCGAATGGAAATGCCGCTTCTGAATCAGCCGTTTCATTCGCATGTGATTTCCATATTGCACACAAAAACGGGATCCTTAAGGGATAGCATCCCTTAAGCGGGAGTTTGAGGGCAGAGCCCTCATTCCTGATCCGTCGGAGACACTTTATCCGCAAACTGACCATCGCATTTTTCTCCCGACCGGCTGCGCACGGTCCGGAGAGGGTTCTTCGCCGCGCAGGGCAGATTGGAAAAGACAATGCAAGAGAAAGAACGCACAGACGAGATCCTTGAAACCATCCCGAATGAGGAGAATATGATTCCGGTCGTCGCACTGCGCGGACTTGTTGCGTTTCCGCATATGGTCATAGATTTTGAAGTCGGCAGGGCTGAATCGCGCAAGGCTGTGGATGCTGCACTTGACCGCGACCGCCGCATTCTGCTGATTGCGCAGCGCGAGCAGGCGATTCTGGAGCCGAAACCGCGTGACCTTTACCGCGTCGGTGTGATCTGCGAGGTGCGTCAGGTGATGCGCGGCAGAGACGGCACGCGTGTACTGGTCGAAGGACTGGCGCGTGCAAAAGCGCTCAAGCTGTTCGCACCGGATGATAATGTCGAATTCTGGCGCGCGGATTTCAAGCCGCTGCCGACCTATACACGCAGCAAATCAAACCCGATCGAGATGCAGGCGATCATCAACTCGGTCAAAGATCAGTATGCGCTGAACTGCAAGCTCTCGCGCCGTACCCCGCGTGAATTCGCGGAAATGGTGCTGGCGGAAGAGGATGCAAAGCAGCTCTTTGAAGCCGTCTGGTCGAATCTGGATATGGATTATCATGACCGCCAGATGATGCTCGAGGAGGGTAGCCTCTTCCTGCGCATGACGATGCTCTATGCCGTCCTGATGCGCGAAAATGAGATTCTCAAGGTCGAAGCAGAGCTGCAAAACGGCGTCCAGATGCGCATTGACCAGAGCCAGCGCGAGCTGTATCTGCGCGAACAGCAGCGCATTATCAGCGAGGAGCTGGGCGAAACCGACGAATCCGATACCGCATCGTACAATAAGAAAATCGACAAGCTCGAAGCGAGCGATGAGGTCAAGGCAAAGCTGCGTCACGAAGCACAGCAGCTCTCCAGAATGCCCTCCGGCTCGCAGGAAGCATATGTTATCAGCAATTATCTGGATGTCGCGCTGTCGCTTCCGTGGGGCATCACGACGAAGGAAAAGCTCGATATTCCGAAGGCAGCCGCGCTGCTGGATAAAGAGCATTACGGATTGAAGCGCGTCAAGGAACGCGTGCTGGAAGCAATGAGCGTGCATGTCCTCCAGCCGAAGCTCACCGGACAGATCATCTGTCTGGTCGGACCTCCCGGCGTCGGCAAGACCTCGATCGCACAGTCCGTTGCTAAAGCGCTCGGCAGAAGCTATGTCCGCGTGTCGCTCGGCGGCGTGCGTGACGAAAGCGAGATCCGCGGTCACCGCAAGACCTATGTCGCAGCCATGCCCGGCAGAATCATTGAGGCGATGCGGCAGGCAAAGAGCATGAATCCGCTGATTCTGCTCGACGAGATCGACAAGCTCTCCGGCGATTTCAAGGGCGATCCGGCAGCCGCACTGCTCGAAGTGCTGGACAGCGCCCAGAACCACGCTTTCCGCGACCATTTTCTCGAAGTCCCGTTTGATCTGTCGCAGGTCATGTTCCTGACAACGGCGAACAATGCGGAAATGATCCCTGCGCCGCTCTATGACCGCATGGATGTCATTGAGGTCAATTCCTATACGCGCGAGGAAAAATTCCACATCGCAAAGGAGCATCTGGTCAAGAAGCAGATCAAGGCGAACGGTCTGAAAGCGGCACAAATCAAAATCACAGATGCCGCAATCTATGACCTGATCGACTATTATACGCACGAAGCAGGCGTCCGAACCCTCGAGCGCCGGATCGCGTCGCTCTGCCGCAAATGCGCAAAGACGCTGCTGACAGACGATGTGAAAAAGGTGCAATATACCCCCGAAACGCTGGAATCCGCACTCGGACCGCACAAATACACCGGCGACTACTTCTCGAAGGCAGATGCCGTCGGCATGGTCAACGGTCTGGCATGGACGAGCGTCGGCGGCGTGCTGATGCCGCTGGAAGTCCTGACAATGCCCGGCAAGGGCGAGATTCAGGTGACCGGCTCGCTCGGCGATGTCATGAAGGAGAGCGCAAAGCTGGCAGTCTCCTACGCGCGCGCACATGCCAAAACCTATGATATCAATCCCGAGACATTCAAATCGAAGGATATTCACATCCACGCACCCGAAGGCGCAGTCCCGAAGGACGGTCCGAGCGCAGGCGTCACCATGCTGACCGCACTGGTTTCGGCACTCTCCGGCATTCCGGTCCGGCACGATATCGCCATGACAGGCGAGATCACGCTGCAGGGCAATGTCCTTCCGATCGGCGGACTCGTCGAAAAATCCATGGCTGCTTATAAGAACGGTATCCGCACCGTCCTGATTCCGGAGGCAAATCTGCCGGATCTTGCGGAGCTTGATGATACCGTGCGCAATGCAATCCGCTTCATCCCCTGCGAAACCGTGGAGACCGTGCTGGAAACAGCGCTGATTCCGCCGCATTACGATACCAAGCTCGAGCCGCTGCACGAGGATGAAATGCAAAAGCTGACACTTCCGCCGATGCCTGCACCGCGCAAGCGTCCTTCCAAGACGGCGCAGTAAGGAGGCAGCAATGAACTGGAATATTGCCGAATT
The DNA here is from genome assembly GCA_021152595.1 of Clostridia bacterium. Classification (GTDB taxonomy): domain Bacteria; phylum Bacillota; class Clostridia; order Oscillospirales; family Ruminococcaceae; genus Firm-04. Next base: position 489 of record JAGKVC010000235.1, on the reverse strand, counting down.
TTCTGCCGCCTACGGCACGGCTGCGCAGCTCCCGAAATGCAATACGCCGGAGATCGCGTTTGCAGGCAAATCCAATGTCGGCAAATCGACGCTGATCAACAAGCTGTTTCAGCGAAAGAATCTGGCGCGCGTCAGCTCCGTACCGGGCAAAACCGCTACGATCAATTTCTACCGCTGCGACGGCATCACCTTCGCGGATCTGCCGGGCTACGGCTATGCGAAGCGCTCCAAATCGGAGCTGAAGCGCTGGCAGGATCTGATCAACGGCTATTTACAGGATACGCGCGATCTGCGTGCCGTGCTGCTGCTGATCGACATGCGCCATCCGCCGACAAAGAATGACCTGCAAATGGTCAATTTCCTGATTGACACCGAAATGCCGTTTGCGATCGTGCTGACGAAGGCGGATAAGCTGAACAAATCCGAGCGCACTGCGCGGCTTGCCGCATTGCCGCAGGAGCTTCCGCAGTTTGAGGATCTGAATGTGAC
>JAGKVC010000234.1 GCA_021152595.1 Clostridia bacterium | reverse complement strand
CTTGGAAGCATCACCCTCCGATGCCGCTGCCGTTGTACCGGTGTCTTGCACTTCTGAATCTCCCGCAGCGGTTGTTTCAGCAGCACCGGATCCCGAGGCAGCCGCATCTGCTTCGCCAAAGGTCAGCCCGCAGACGCCCTCAGCATCAATTCCGTCAAGGTGATTCGCCTGCGAGTGCAGGATTGTGCTCAAAGTCGTAAACTCCGTTTTGACATCCTCGATCGGAAGTCCCTTCTTAACAGCCTTGCGGCTTGTCTTGAACTGGAGCTCCGCTTTACTGACCTCAGAGCCGGAATATCCGTTGACTGTCCGTTCAAAACCGGAAGTTTCATAATAGAAATTGTAGGTATTCAATACAGCGGTGTATGCATTTTCCTGATCACCGGCAGCATAAAGCTCGTAGGATGCTTCAAGAACTGCGTCAATCGCATTTGCAACATCATTCCATGTCGCAGTTGCTCCGCCTGCCGCCTTATATTCATCCCATGAGGGATAGAAATCCGTCGATGCAGCCGCGTGGATTCCGTTCGGCATGAAAAAAGCCAATGTCAGCAGAAATGTCAATGCAGACAACAGATAGCTGAGCCGATGTTTGATAGACACAAGCATATAATCCGCCTCCTGTATGTGCGCCTATGACGACGCGTTAGTCACGACTAACTCCGTGTCAAAAAATATGCCGCGGTCAAATCTGACCGTCGCTTTTGCTTGCATCCCGTATTTTATCACAAAAAAATGAAAATGTCAATGATTTTAGTTAGCATAGGGTAATTATTCAGATACAACACTAATAGTTCATCTATCACATCAATATAATTTGGATACAAATCATAAAATTTCCGATATTGATTCCTGACGGAACTGCGGTTTTTGTGTTCGGAATCAGCCAGCCGCCGTCAGCGGTTGAGATGCGATTCTTCCCGACGCTCAAAGAAGAGTGCAGCGCAATCTGTGATGCTATGAAATGCGCGGGATAGCATTCGGAGACGGAAAAGTTTCCAAAATGCTGGAATACCGCATGATCCCGCTGCTGTTTTCCAGTGTCAGTATCGGCGAGGAGCTGTCGGCTGCTGCCGTCACACGGGGGCTCGGCGTACCGGTCAGACGCACCAGCGCCCATGAGCTTCGGATGCTCCAGTCTTTTCTGAAGCGAGATGCGAATATTTTTCAGTGTGTTATACGCGAATATATGCGAATATTTGAGTCCAAGTATACATAAGATAGCATAAACTAACTCGCATACAAAAATAATCGCAGTATGGCTCACAAAATAGCCTGCGGAGAGTGTTTCACCATACAGCAGCGGTGCAATCATGCGGTAAACCATGAAAAACGGAACAGCTGAGGCGATCAGCGCCAAAAACAAGATTACCAGCGCAAGATATGTATATCTGATATAGCTTCCAATGTAGGGCTTGATTTTTTGAAACATAATCTATCCTCCTTTAGCTGAATGACATCCTGCCAGTTGAAAAAGCGGCAGATCAATTGGAAAAGATCTCCATTACATGCAGCCGGAATGTCCGCATCCAGTCCGGATTGCTTTTTTCTTTTGATATTTTGCAAAAGATTTCCGTTGCTTTAACAGGAATGATTGCAATTTGAGCGAATATATGTTATAATAGTTAGACAAGGCAAATCGTCGTCCCACATCAAGGTACAGCAGTTTTTACATATCAGAAATACAAGCAGATGCCTGACGCAGATATTACGTGTCTCGATTACAGCGAAGACATGCTTGCGCAGGCAAGACAAAGGCTCGGCGACTGCGCGAATATCACGCTGATGCAGGGCGATGTCGGGCAGCTCCCCTTTCAGAACGGCACTTTCGATATTGTAATGAGTATGAACGGGTTTCACGCTTTCCCTGATAAACGCGCAGCGTTCCGAGAAACATACCGCGTGCTGAAACGCGGCGGCTGCTTTATCGGCTGCTGGTATATCCGCGGCGAATCCGGCATGACAGATACACTTGTAAAGCAGATTCTTACACGCAAAGGCTGGTTTACGCCGCCGTTCGATACGGCTGCACAGCTTCGGCACAAGCTCGAAAAAGGCTATGATCTGCGTGAATTTCATGTTGACGGCTCAATGGTGTATTTCTGCGGCGTGAAGCGCTGACGGTCAACAATCAGTCGCAGCGAACGGAATTTTGATGTAAAATAAGCATATGCTAACTCTGGATGTTCTTTCGATCAAAATTATGTGCATTTTCACAAAATCCGCAATTTAGACTTGACGCAAAGTTTGATTTGTGCTATCATATGAAACGGTGTTGCGCAACACTGTTGCGAATCGAGGTGACGATATGGCAAACCGCACTCCGGGCATAACGGAAAAACTGACAGAACAGGCCATGCAGGAGTTTCTTGCAAACGGATATACAAATGCATCCCTTCGGACGATCGCTGAAAACGCCGGTACTTCACCGCGTGCGGTCTATACACGCTACGGCGACAAGGAGGGCTTGTTTTCAGCACTGGTGGCAGAACAGGCTGAGGCGCTCAAAGCGATGTTTCGCAGATATATGTCAGATTATCATGAAAGACCGGTTGATGAACAGAAGCAGCTTTTTCATGATGAGCATTATCAGACTGAGTACCGCGGATATATCCAGACGAGCATCGACTATATCTATGACAATCTGGATGTGTTCCGGCTTCTGATCTGCGGAAGCGAGGGAACGAAATACGCATCATTTGTAGATGAGATCGTCGAAATTGAGGAGCATTATACGTTGCTTTATATTGAGCATACCGGCAGCGATGTCATCAGCTCCGGACGAGCCAAGCCGCAGCTTGTTCACCTGCTGTGCAGCTCATTTGTCCACGGCTTTTTTGAATTTGTACGGCATGATATGCCGAAAGATGAGGCATTCACCTATATCTATCAGCTTCAGGATTTTTTTGCCTGCGGCTGGGATCATCTATTCAGCCCGTGATCACGGGCATCTCTTTTGCGCACAAGTTAGCTTTGGCTAATCAATCAAAAGAATCTTGGAGGAACTTATTATGAAAAAATTACTGGCATTATCTCTTGCTCTGACAATGGGAATCTCCCTCTGCGCTTGCGGCGAATCCGGCAGCAGTGCAGATGCATCTTCATCTGCGGAAACGTCTGCGGAATCCTCCGCAGAAACATCCGCTGCTGAAACTGAGGAGGAATCCAGTCCGGAGTCCGAGGCGGAATCATCTGAGGATTCCGATACAATCGAGATCGGCACGGCAGAGGAGCTGACCGCTTTCGCGAAAAGCGTTACGGACGGCTCGATCGGCGGCGCTGCCGGAAAGACTGTGCTGCTCACCGCGGATATCGACTGCTCTGATGTAGAGTGGACACCGATCGGCACAATGGATCTCGAAGATATGAGCAATTATTCCTGCATGTTTCAGGGTGTATTTGACGGTCAGGGACATAAGATCTCCAATGTAACCTTTGATTCTGATTATCCGATTTGCGGTGTCGGCATCATCGGCATGAATCTCGGAGAAGTCAAAAATCTGACCGCTGAGAATATTCAGATTCACTGCACGGATACCTATTCTATGGCTGTCGGTGCGGTTGTCGGATATAATATGGGCGAAATTCATGATATCACGCTGACGGGCAGCAACGAAATCGCAGGTGTCAACGCGACCGGCGGCATCACGGGCGGCTCAACAAATCATGTTTACAACTGCACTGTGGATGGTACGACAATTAAAGTGCTTGGCGACAACGATTTTTCTGACGGCAGAATTGTTCAGTGCGATGTTGCGGAATGCGGCGGCTTGATCATCGGCGGCAGCTTCGGCGGTACAATGGAAAACTGCACTGCAAAAGGCAAAATCATTGCGGAGGGCAATGAGCCTGTCGGGCTTGGCGGCATTGCAGGCTGCCTTGAGATGATGGATTCTGTTACGGACTGCACGGCTGATGTGGAAATCATCACAACAAAGGGCGGTCATGCGATCGGCGGACTCTGCGGCTACAGCGGTACACATTCCGTTGGTGATATTGCCCTTGCTACAGAGGGTGTCGAGACGCATGAATATCCGGGAATTATCAAAAACTGCAATGTCACAGTCAAAATGAATATCCCCGGCGCTACACATGTCGGCGGACTGATCGGCACTGGACTGTATTATTACGGTGAGGAAACCGCTTTCAAGATTGTGGACTGCACGGTAAACGGTGAGATCATCGGCGCTGTTACACCGGGTGCAGTTGCAGGCAGAGCGGAACACAGCGTGATTGAAAGCTGCATGACAGATATCACACTCGACGGCGCTGCATTGACGGATGAAATCGGAAAGACCGATAAGATGTACGAGAGCTCCGATCAGAGTGAGGAGGAGCCCGAAGAAGAAGCTGAGGAATCAGCAGCATAAAGGAGAATCCAAATGGGACTGTTCAAGAATTATGTCAGCCAGACCAGAAAGCCGGAGGGCGTTCTCGGAAAAATGATGCTCAACGGCATGAACAGCGGTCACGCGAAGATGGCGGATTGGGGTATATCGCACCTGAAAGGTATCAAACCTGCTCAGATTGCTGAGCTTGGCTGCGGCGGCGGACGGAATGCAGGTGCGCTGCTTGAAAAATATCCGTCTGCCAATATTACGGCGATTGACTACTCCCCTATTTCCGTCGAGAAAGCACGCGAATACAATGCAGATATGATCCGCGCCGAAAGATGCAAGGTGCATCAGGGCGATGTTTCCGCGCTGAATCTTCCGAAAGAATCATTCGAGCTGGCAACGGCATTTGAGACGATCTATTTCTGGCCGGATCTTGAAAAATGCTTCGCACAGGTTGCGGGTATTCTCAAATCGGGCGGCATCTTCATGATCGTCAATGAATCTGACGGCACAGACAAGGCGAGCCTGCAATTTGAAAAGATCATTGACGGCATGAAGTGCTATACGCCGCAGCAGATCGAATCTGCACTGATGGCAGCCGGCTTCTCCGCTGTAAAAACAAATCATCATGCAGATAAACCGTGGATCACGGTCATTGCGAAGAAATGAAACTGACAGTGTAATCCCCTGTCAGTTTCAGAAGCAGTCTTTCTGATTGATTCGGAAAGCCTGCTTTTTCCAGTCGCATCGTCATGATCCGTATAAAAATGCACCCTGAATTTATCAGAGTGCATTTTTAATATTCAATCCATTGCAGCGAGCGCCGCGATATCCTTTTCGGAGGGGTTGACTTTTCCTTCCTTAATAGATGCCTGCGGTGCGCTGCTTTTGAGGTTATCAACTGCTCTTCCGAATCCGCTGCCGCCGGATGTTGCGAACAGAATGATCTTCTTGCCGGAAAAATCGTATTGCTCGAGGAATGTATTGATAATGGTCGGCGCGATATACCACCAAACCGGAAATCCGACATAGATCGTATCGTATGCGCCGACATTTGCATTTGCATCGGCGATTGCCGGACGGGAACTGTGATCATTCATCTCGACACTGCTGCGGGATTTCTTATCCTGCCAGTTCAGATCAGCCGCAGTATAGGGA
>JAGKVC010000233.1 GCA_021152595.1 Clostridia bacterium | reverse complement strand
GACAGAACCCGGCTTACAGGTCTGGTCACATCCGAATTGCCGATGCGCCCTTAACGCATCGGTTTTTCATTCGGTATCTCATGGAAGATGAAAGGGATTGCGATATGACAAATAAACTGGTGGTCACGCTGCTGGCGGCAGTTGTGCTGGTGGTGATGATTCTCGGCATTATGACGCTGACAAAGGATCAAAACGAGACGGCGGAGGAATCCTCGGAGGTGATCAGCGGAACGGAAATCCTGATCGTCCCATCGGAAATGCCCGAGCGGATCACGATGCAGGTCGATCCGGCATTTTCCGAGACAAAATCCCTGAATTACGAGAAATATTATATCTGCAATGACGCTTCGGTGATCGTCACCGGCGAGGAGCTGATGATGTACGGGCAGACGGTTGAGACCTACGGCGACAGCGTTTTGCAGCAGTATCGGGATACGGCGGATGATTTCACGCTGCTTTCCGATGAGACTGTTCCGGTCAACGGGGTTGATTGCCGCGTATTTGAGTTCACATATGCGATCCGCTCCGATGAGACACAGCAGAATATGGAGTGTACGACCGCCGTCCTGATCAAGGATGAGCGCGTGTATCTCGTGACCTGCAAGAGCCGCCTCGAAAACTATGCGACCTACCGTCCGGCATTCCGCCGCATGATCGAGAGCATTCAGATTGCGGATGCAGATGCCGCTGCACCGGCTTTGACGCTGACGGAGACGGTTCCGGAGGCTGCTGCGACAGAAGCGCTCTCCTGATATCGGATGCAGAAATTCGGCAGGCTATACAAAAAAGTGCGTGGATTTCGTCAAACTGCACAAACGGGACTTGTGGAATATCACAAACCTGACAATTTTTCAGTTTTTGCGCAAAAGGGATTTGACAAATCCGCGATTTGTGGTTATAATATAAGAGGTACATCTGCGCCCTACTCCGGGCGTGTGTATAATTTGTGGAACGCTGCATCCGCTCCTGCTCCCGGCAGGAGGCAGCATGGGGAAAGGAGTCTCACCGTATGTCAAAAACAATCGCTGTTACATCCGGTAAAGGCGGCACCGGAAAATCCTCGATCTGCGCAGGTCTCGGCTATACGCTCGCAAAGCAGGGCAGCCGGACGCTCATCATCGAGCTGGATTTCGGTCTGCGCTGTATTGATATCATTTTCGGTATGACCGGTCAGATCAAATATGACCTGAGTGATGTGCTCGAAGGCAAGGTTTCTGCCGTTGATGCCGTTACGCGCGTCCCGATGGCAAGCAATCTGTTTGTCCTCTGCGCACCGAAAAACCCGTTCCAGCATGTGACCGTCGAACAGATCATCGACATCTGCTCCGCAGTCCGCAAATATTATGACTACATCATCATCGACACCGGCGCCGGTATCAATAACCATGTCTTTGATATCGTTGAGCAGTCGAACCTGATCCTCGTTGTCACAACGCCGGATCCGATCTGCGTCCGCGATGCACAGATGATGTCCGATGAGTTCTATGCGCGCGGCAACCGCCGTCAGAGACTCATCATCAATAAGGTCAGCAAGAAGGCGCTCGGCGCTGAGCTTGTCCGCGACCTTGATGAAATCATTGATACCATCGGCGTGCAGCTGATCGGCGTCATCCCTGAGGATTATCAGCTCGTCATTGCAACAGGCAAGGGCGAACCGATCCCCTCGACTGCGCCGAGCCTTGCCGCATTCGATGCCATTTCGAAGCGCCTGCGCGGTGAAAATGCCCCGTTGACCGTCAAGATCGGCTGACGGCATCCGCTTCCCCTGTCAGGTCCGGGGTGCTACCGCGTGCGTATCCGCGCGATCGCAATGACCTTGTAATTATAATCAGAAAGGATGAATCCAGAAATGACAATAGCTTTGATTGCGCATGATGCGAAGAAGGAACTGATGATTCAATTCTGTATTGCATATTCGGGCATTCTCAGCCGCCATACGCTCTGTGCAACCGGTACCACCGGCAAGCAGGTCGCAGAAGCCACCGGGCTTCCGATCAAGCGCTTCCTGAGCGGCGCACAGGGCGGCGGTCAGGAGATCTCCGCACGTATTTCCTGTGATGAGATCGACGTGCTGCTGTTCTTCCGCGATCCGATCACGCACATACCGCACGCAGAAGGAACTTGAAAAATGCAGATTTTCGCGGAAAGACGCGGAATCTGATGAACCCGAGAGAGGATTTTAATATATGGCAAATTACCTGAAACGCCCGCAGGGCACCGAGGATGTCACCCCCGAGCGCATCAACAAATGGAAGACCGTCGAGAAGGTCACGCGCGATATCGCAGAGAGCTTCGGCTTCTCCGAGATCCGCATCCCGACCTTTGAGGTGACAGAGCTGTTTCAGCGCTCCGTCGGCGAAACGACCGACGTTGTGCAGAAGGAGATGTACTCCGTCATTGCAAAGGAGACACAGTTCACGCTGCGTCCGGAGGGCACTGCCGGTACGATCCGCGCCATGCTCCAGAACGGCATGCTCGCAGAGGCGCTGCCGCAGAAGGTCTTTTATCAGCTTTCCTGCTTCCGTCACGAGCGGCCGCAGGCAGGCAGACTGCGCGAATTCCACCAGTTCGGCGTGGAAATGGCAGGCCCTGCATCGCCCTATGCGGATGCGGAGGTCATTCTGCTCGGCAAGACCGTCCTTGACCGTCTGGGAATCAAGGATATCGTCCTGAACCTCAACAGCATCGGCTGCCCGAAGTGCCGCGCGAAGTATCAGGAGGCGCTGAAGGCGTATTTTGAGCCGCATAAGGCAGAGCTTTGCGAGACCTGTCAGGAGCGCCTCGTCCGCAATCCGATGCGTCTGCTGGACTGTAAATCGCCGGAGGATCAGGCAATCGCAAAGGATGCGCCCGTGATCCTCGATTATCTCTGCGAGGAGTGCAAAGAGCATTTTGAGCTGGTCAAATCCGCGCTGACCTCGATGGGCGTGGAATATGTGATCAATCCGAAGATCGTCCGCGGCCTTGATTATTACACCAAGACCGTTTTCGAGTTCATTACAACGAGCATCGGCGCACAGGGAACCGTCTGCGCAGGCGGCAGATATGACGGTCTGATCGAGCAGCTCGGCGGGCAGCCGATTCCGGCACTGGGCTTCGGCATGGGACTCGAGCGCCTGATCCTCACAATGGAACAGCAGGGCTGCGAATTCTTCGCGCAGAACAAGTGCGATGTCTACCTCGCCCCGATGGATGCCGATGCAAAGCCCGTCGCGCTGCAATATGCGAATGCGCTGCGTGATATGGGCGTCCGTGCAGAATTCGATCTGCTTGACCGCAGCTTCAAATCGCAGATGAAATACGCGAACAAGCTCGGCGCAAAATATCTGGTCGTGCTCGGCTCGAATGAGCTGGAGCAGGGCAGGGGACAGATCAAAAATATGGAGACAGGCAAGCAGCACGAGATCCGTCTCGATTCCGCAGCAAATTTTGCCGAGGATTATTCCGGCATTTCCCTTGCGGAAATGTTTGATACCGAGGCATCATAATTCCGTCCATTCGCCTGCGGTCAGACTGTGCGGCGCTCCGGATCCCCATTGACAGAAAGAACGGAATCCGGCATCGCGCAGCATACCGCAATCCCCAGAGGAACAACAAAACATGAAAGAGATACTTCGTCAGATATCCGAATTTCTGCGGTCGAGCTTTCTGGTGCTGCTGGTCGTGGTCTCTGCGTCGCTTGCGATTTACCGGCTTGTCAAGCTGCAAATCGTCGCGGCGGAGGAGGAATCGCATACGCAGGTCACCGAGTCCGTCTATACGCAGATCATTCCGGCGACGCGCGGCGAAATCGTGGACTGCACCGGCGCGCCGATCGTTTCCAATAAGATCGGTTACAGCCTGATCATCGAGAAGGAATATTTCCCCGATGACAACGCAGCCGGAAACGCCGTCATTGCGCGCGCGATCAAGCTGCTCAAGGAAGCCGGCTACGACTGGAATGATACCATGCCGATCACGAAATCCAAGCCGTATATTTTCGCAAAGGACCGTGAAAACGACATCGCGCAGATGAAAAAAATGCTGCACCTGAACCAGTACGCGACCGCGGAAAACTGTCTCGATAAGCTCATTTCGGATTATGAGATCGCGGACAGCTATTCCGAGCAGGAGAAGCGCAATCTCGCCGGAATCCGGTATGAGATGCAGCTCCGCGGCTTTTCGATGTCCAATGTGTTCTACCTCTCGAATGACATCGACCTGAAAACGGTCACGCGCATCAAGGAGCTGCGTGTCACGCTGAACGGCATCAATGTCATTGAGAATGCAATCCGCACGATCGAAAACGGCAATGTGCTTCCGCATGAGATCGGCTATGTCGGCCCGATCTACTCGAAAGAGGAATTTCAGGCGCTCAGGCAGAACGGCCACGATGATTATGCGCTCTCCGATCAGGTCGGCAAGACCGGTCTGGAAAGCGCCTGTGAAGCCGATCTGCGCGGCATCAACGGCAAAAAGGAGATCACTGTCACGAACGGCGAGGTCTCCTCGGTTGTGATCACGCAGGAGCCGGTCGGCGGCAAGACTATTCAGCTTACCGTCAATTCAAAGATGCAGCAGCAGCTCCAGACGCTCCTTGCAAATCACTGTGAGACGCTGCGCAATACCGATTACGAGTGCCGCAATGCAAACTGCGGTGCGATTGTCGTGCTGGATACGAAGGATAATGCGGTGCTGGGCGCGGCAACGCTCCCGACCTATGACCTGACGGAGCTGCTCGATGATTATAACAAAGTTGCTTCGCAGGAGAACTATCCGCTGATCAACCGCGCCACTGACGGCCTCTACCGTCCGGGCTCGACCTTCAAGACAATCACCGCGACAGCAGGACTGGATTCCGGCACAATTACGCCGAATTCGACATTCTACTGCGGCACGAATTTCACGTATATCGACCACACCTTCCACTGCACCGGCTATCATGAGAATATTGCGGTCTCCCGTGCGATTACGGTCTCCTGCAATATCTTCTTCTATGAGCTGAGTACACGGCTCGGACTGGATCTGCTGCTCGATTACGAGCGCCTTTACGGGCTGGGCAGTCCGCTCGGGCTTGAGTCCGGCGACAGCGGCGGCTATCTTGCCTGCCCCGAGACATTCGAGGATCTCGGCATTCACTGGTATGTCGGTGAACTGCTGCAAGCCGCGATCGGTCAGTCGGAGGTTCAGGTCACGCCGCTGCAAATGGCGACGGTCGCCTCGACAATCGCAAATCAGGGCAAGCGCTACCGTCCGCACCTGATCCAGTCCTACTGGAACAACACCATGACCGAGCAGCTTTCCGTCAAGGCGCCGGAAATGGTCGCGCAGGTCGCGCAGAACAACGCCGAGGATGTTTATCCGTATATCCGCGAGGGCATGATCGGCGCGGCGCGTTCGCCGATGTGGGGCGAATATGACCTCAATAATCTCGGCTTTGATGTCGCAATCAAGACCGGTACGCCGCAGTCACCGCGCGGCACGGATACGTTCGTGATCGGCTTTGCACCGGCGTACAATCCGGAGATCGCCTTCTGTGCAATGGTCGAGGGCGGCAAGAATGCAAAGTTTATGGTGCGCGGCATCCTCGATGCTTATGCGCAGAATTATCCGAATTCACGGATCGGCGTCGCACTCGGCGGCAGAGGCGTGAAAGCGGTGTCTCCGACGGATCAGTAATGGGGACTCTGTCCCCAAGCCCCTGCCAAAGGATGCTATCCTTTGGAATCCATTTTTAGCATGAATAAAAACAAAGCCGTTCCGATCAAAGCTGATTGGAGCGGCTTTCTTCTATCCATAAATAAAAATGGGATTCTTAAGGGATAAATCCCTTAAGCGGGGTATGGGGCAGCCAATGCTAACAACTTAAGGAGCGCACGGCGGAGCCGAAATAAAAGTTTTGGTCGAGCTTTTACAAAAGCTCGCGGAGTCCAGAGGCAGCGCCTCTGGTTGCCGTCCG
>JAGKVC010000060.1 GCA_021152595.1 Clostridia bacterium | reverse complement strand
CCCGCAGGCAGAGACTCTGCTGCCGTCGAGACGGTCGTCAGCGCTTCGGTATAGGTTGTGCTGTCTGCTGTCGTAGCAGTCACCTCCGTTGTGGATTCAGTCGAAAGCACCTCTTCCTGAACGGGAACCGAATTTCCGAGTCCGGCGCGTGTCCGCGGTGTGTGATCCGCAACAATGAATGTCACGCCTGCTGCAAGACCGAATACGGCGACAATCGCAAGCGGCAGCGGAGAATTCGAGATCACTGCGTTTTGTTTTTTCTTTGCCATGCTTTGTGTTCCTTTCTGTTATCACTTGTTTTTTGCGGTAGCTTCTGCTCTATTATATCACATTCTCCTGCAAAATGCAACTGTTTCTAATAGTTAGAAATGAGAAATTGCGGTATGCGCTGCGCGCATGATTTTGGAAGATCGACGGCTGCGCCCTTTTGATTGCCGAGTCGGGTTTATCCTCAGCCCATTGCGCCACAATCGCGTATGGTTCTCCGGCAGCTATAGAATATCGGCTGTCGGCACTGCCGACCTGCGCGGTGCTAAAGCCGCAAATGCAAACATATACATTGATTATATCAAATATACGAAAAGCGAAACCGGAATTCCATACAAATAATAAGAAACTGCGGCGCCTGCTGCACATTCTCAATACATCGCCGCAGGCGATACAACAATTTTCCATTTCTCATTCATACACAGAGGAGGCGGAGGATGCGCACGACGGCAATCTATGTCCGGCAGTCAGTGGAGCGGCCGGACAGCGTCAGTCTGGAGACGCAGGAGGCGCTCTGCCGCTCTGAACTGCCGCCCGATCTGCCCGTCACCGTTTACTGCGACCGCGGATACTCCGGCAAGGATACCGGCCGCCCTGCGCTGCAATCCCTCTTACAGGCTGTCCGCAGGGATGAGATCGGGACGGTACTGGTCTATAAGCTCGACCGCATCAGCCGCAATCTTGCCGATTTTACACAACTGCTGCGCGTCTTTGAGATACACCGCGTCGAATTCCGCTCCCATACCGAGCGCTTCGAGACCGCCTCTCCGCTCGGGCAGGCGATGCAAAGCCTGCTGATGGTCTTTGCACAGCTCGAGCGTGAGACGATCAGCGGCAGAGTCCGCGATGCGGCTTTCGCCCGCGCTAAGCAGGGCTTCGATACCGGCGGTCCGCCCCCTGCCGGTTTCCGGCGCATCCCGGTCACGCTCGGCGGTACCCATACACAGATGCTCGCGCCCGACGAAAACGCGCCGCTTGTCTCCGCAGGATTCTCTGCGTATCTTTCCGCTGAGGGTTCGCTCTCCGTCGTCAGCCGGAAATGGAATGATGCCGGATTCAGGACGCGCCGCGGCGGTGCGTGGCTGCCGCATACGGTCTGCCGCGTGCTGCGCAATCCCGTCTATGCACAGGCAAATGCCGATGTCTATGCCTATCTCTCGGCGCACGGTGCCGCGCTCTGCATTCCCGATCCGCTGCCGCAGAAGCACGGCGTTTATCTCTATGCAGACAGGCGGATCAACCGCAGCCGCTTCACCGATCTGCACGGGGTTTATGCGATCTGCGCGCCGCATGCCGGAATCGTTGCGCCGGAGATCTGGCTCGGCTGTCAGCAGAAGCTCACCGCATCCCGTCAGAAGCGGACGGCAGGTACAGGTCAGAAAACATGGCTCAGCGGCAGGATCTTCTGCATGCGCTGCGGCAGTGCGATGACCGCTGTCCGCGGCAGAAGCGCCGACTATCTGCTCTGCGGCGGAAAAAAGCGCGGAATTTGCTCCGGTGCCGGAGCGGTCTGGCGTGTCGATACTGCGGAGATGCTCGTCGGGCGGCTGCTCCGCGATCAGCTCCGGACGCTCGCCCTGCCTGCCGCACCAAATCAGCCGGAGGAATCCCCCGAATTGCAGGCGCTGATCCTGCGGCGCGGCGAACTGCTCCGGAAAATGGCAGATCCGGACGGCGGCGACATCACTTTGCTGACAGAAGCCGCTGCACAGCTCACCGCGCAGATCGCATCCCTGCGGACAAATGCTGCTGCGGTCTCCGCGGAGTCGCTGCATCTGCCGGAATGGGATGCCTGTACGCCCGAACAGCGCAAAACCATCGCGCACACCCTGCTGCACTGCATCATGGCGGAGGGACACACGCTGCATGTCTTTCTCGCCTGAACGAAAGGAGCTTCCGCCATGCAACCGATCCTGCATCTGCTGACGCCGCACAATCTCCTGCTGCTGACTGCCTGCGCCGCCGTTCTGCGCATGTGCATCGAATATCTGCACCGCAAAACACACCGGTTCGCGGCATTCCTCATCGGGACGCTGAGCGGCACCGCGGCGCTTCTGCTCCTGCACTTCTTCGGCGGCAGATTCGGCTTTGCGCCGCCCCTCACGCTCTATACGCTCTTTGTCTCCGCCGCCGCCGGAATCCCGGGCGTGCTGCTGCTCCTGCTGATGCAGACGCTGCGAATCTGAGGGAGAAAATAGAAGTGAGGAGCTATTGAAACAGGGAGAAAGGAGGAAGGAGAAAGTAGGAAGGAGGGGTGAATCTTGAAAAGAGAGAAAAATCTTTCCTCCCTGCTCCCTCCTACCTCCTCCTTATTTCAAATCCGTCCGTGGGACTCCTTAACGCCTCACTCCTCACTTCTCACTCCTAACGATTCTACAAATCTGTCTGCAATTTCTAAATTTCACTTTTCCTGCAACGTCTGCGATATTCCGTTGCTGCGCTGCTTGACTTTTTTAACTTTTTGTGATATACTGCTTTCCGTAAGCCTGTGTGACAGGCGCATTCCGACATCATCTGAAACAACACTTAGGAGGATATCACAATGAAAAAACATGTATCGGCTATTTGTCTCGCTGCGCTCCTGCTGACCGGATGCGGCAGCACTGCCACAACCGCGGAAAGCAGCGCACCGGCTGCGGAGACTTCTTCTGCGGCGAAAGAGGAATCTGCTCCGGAAAAGGAGGAATCCGCTCCCAAGGCTGATTCTGCCGAAGAAAGTGCAGAGCAGGAAGTGGAATACTATGAATGGCAGGGGATCGAAATGCCGATTTCTGCCGGATGGGAAATGGACTCACCCGCTGCACTTAAGAGCTATACCTTATGGACGGGAGGAACAGAGAGCGATCCGGTTTATTTCGGATTTGACAGCCTTTATTCTTCTGCTGATATCACGCGCACGGATGCTGACGCACTGACAAAAACCGCAGATGCATTATATGAAAAAATAAACAAATATATTTCTGTATACTATCGTTCCAGATCTGATACAAGCAAAAAGACGGTTGATTCTGTTGAGGAAACAACATTTCTGAATTATCCGGTTTTACGGGAAGAAGGCACGATCACAACGGAAGATAATGTAAAACTGAATTACGTTGCATATTATTTTGTACTGGATTATACAGACGGCGGATACCCCGATCTGCCTTCCTTCTGGATTGCATTCACACCATCCGACGATCCAGAAGCACTGAAAACCATGAAAAAAACTGCGGATGCACCGCTGACGCTTGCCTATCTGTATCAGCACTGAACACAAACAAAGCACCTGTCTTTCCGGCAGGTGCTTTTTCTTTGCGGCAGAAACTTGTAATTCTCTCGTCTTGCTTTTTCTGCAAATATGTGTTATAACCACGCCGTGCGCGGCTTCATTTTGCTTCGCCTTTCTTCAGCATACCGTGCTGAACCGTTCGCTGCTCAGTTCAGCCGGTTTCATCCCAAAGTATTTTTCGGATTTCCATTGCTTTTCCGGTAATTATATGTTATAATAGGAATTACGATTCTAACCGAAAGGATGTTGAAACAATGGATTGGGAATTTCAATTCTTAAACTGGATCCAAAACAATCTCCGCAGCGGCCTCATGGACAAGATTATGCCGATCATCACAAAATTCGGTGACGGCGGCATCTTCTGGATCGTCCTGACACTGCTGCTGTTCATCCCCAAGCGTACCAGAAAATATGCGCATGTCTCCGCATTCGCGCTGATCTTCTGCGTCGTCGGCGGCAACCTGATTCTCAAGAATCTCATCGCAAGACCGCGCCCCTTCTGGCTCGAAAACGGCAATCCGCTTGCCATGATCGGCATTCAGGGCAATCCGCTCGAGCGGCTCTATGTCCGTGACAGCGCAATCGTTGTGCCGGAGGGCAGAACCGTTCTCCAGCTTCTCGTCAAGGCGCCGACAGACTTCGCTTTCCCCTCGGGACATACGCAGGCATCCTTTGCCGCTGCAACCTCGATCTGCATGTGGAAGCGCAAGTGGGGCATTCCGGCACTTGTGCTTGCCGCGCTCGTCGCATTCTCGCGCATGTATCTCTATGTCCACTATCCGACCGATATCCTCGGCGGCATGCTCTTCGGCATCGGCTATGCTCTGCTCTCGCTGGCTATCTGCAATAAGCTCTTCCGCAAGAAGACTTGGGACGGCTGCGAAGGCGCACGCCGTCTTGCACGGAAAAAGCAGAAGCAGGCGCAGACCGTCGGCTGATGACATATCACATTTCATAGCTGCAAATTTGGATGCCATAGTTTCTCTGACGGACAAATCAGAGAGACTATGGCATTTTGACTGTCCGCCGGAATGTTAAGGATTGTTTGCATTGCGCAAAAAACCGCGTAAATGCGGAAATGTTAACATGCGTTGCTTGCCGCAACGGGGGACTCCGGTGTATAATAAAGGGCGAAAGGAGGTTTTCGCAATGCTGAACGAAAACTTAAAAAGCATCAGAAAAAGCAAAGGTCTTTCGCAGGAGGAATTTGCCGTAAAGCTCAATGTCGTGCGGCAGACTGTCTCCAAATGGGAACGCGGTCTTTCCGTTCCCGATTCCGACATGCTGGTTTCCATTTCAGAGATACTCGAAACACCGGTCAGCGTTCTGCTCGGTGAAAAGGTACCGGAAACGGAGCCGGACGATCTGAAAGCAATCGCAGAGAAACTCGAGGTGATCAATTTGCAGCTTGCAGAGAAAAAAGCAGCCGGACGGAAAATTCTCCGCCTGTCCCTGCTTCTGATCTGTGTCCTCCTCATCATCGGATTCGTGATCTTCTATGTGATGGGGAGTTCGTATCTGGACTGGAATTACGAGGATCCGGAGCTTGCCGCCGCAGGTACCATTCTGCACGGCATCGAATTTGTCTATGTCAGAACGGCGCCGCTGATCCTGATCGCCGCTGTCACAGGTCTCATCCTGACGCGGAATAAAAGCTGATCCGCAGACAGAAACCGCGAACCTTTTTCAAGGCTCGCGGTTTTTGCTGTTTTATTCGGATTCCGCTCCGCTCTCTGCGGTGAGCGCCTCCCATGCTGTCGGGTGATTTGCAATCGTATTCTTCACATAATACAGCAGGATGAGCTGTGCATCGGCGGAGTCGATCGCACCGTCGCCGTTGACATCCGCGCCCTCCTTCTGCAAATCATTCAGCTCGGGATTTTTGCCTGCGATGGATTTCACATAGTAATTCAGCGCGCTCTGCGCATCCTCCGCGCTGACCTTGCCGTTCAGATCCAGATCGCCCTTCACAGCCTTCAGTACCTCATACGGGTACTCGTACTTTTCGCAGTATGCCTGCGCTGCCGCATTCTCAAAGCCGCGGATCGTACCGAGCATGAACGGCTCATGTCTTGCATAGTTGTTGGAAATCGTCGCTTTCATATCATAAATCTCGCAATCGGGATTCAGGATCGTGACGCTCTCCAGACGGTTGCAGTCGAAGATGCCGTACGCACGGATCTCCTTGACGGTTTCCGGAATCAGCACATTGATGATATCGTGATTATATGCAAATGCGCCCTCACCGATCACCGTGATATCCGATGGCAGCGTGATATCGCCGCTGCATGCCTTGCCGTCAATCAGAACATGATTGATCACGACAAACGGATTCTTCTCGCGCTGTGCATACATCCACGGCGTATACAGGAACGCATCCGCGCCGACGGTCTCGAGCCCCTCGGGCAGCGTCAGATCTGCCAGCGAATCGCAATTTGCAAACGCCATTTCGCCGATGTGCTTCACATGCTCCGGAACCGCAATGCTTTCGAGCTTGCGGCTCTTCAGGAAGGTGTTGTCCGCGATTTCGGTCAGACCGGACGGCAGCGTGACCGTCTTGAGCACAAAGCAGCTCTTGAATGCTGCCGCGCCGATTTCCGTGACGCTTTCGGGCAGTGTCACCGCTGTAATTTTCGTATTGAACTGAAATGCGCCTGCCCCGATTTTTGTCACAGGCAGCTTTTCGATCTCCGCAGGGACCGTAACCTCCCCTTCCAGA
The DNA here is from genome assembly GCA_021152595.1 of Clostridia bacterium. Taxonomy (GTDB): domain Bacteria; phylum Bacillota; class Clostridia; order Oscillospirales; family Ruminococcaceae; genus Firm-04. The sequence continues at coordinate 10,459 of JAGKVC010000060.1, read as the reverse complement.
TCCTCCGTCACGCCTGTGATCGTCACTGCACCGTCGGTGATCTCATATTTGAGTCCCTCGAATACCGGTGCTGCTTCCTCCTCTGCGGCACAGACCGCCGCAGGTGCCGGCAGTGCTGCCGCGCCCGTCCAGATCAGACAGGCAGCGCACAGCATCGCCGCGCCTCTCTTTGCTTTCATGAAATTTTCCCCTCTCGATTCATGTTTCAGCATAATCAGTTGACTCCGGCGGACAGACCGAAACCGCTTCCCGCAATGTGCGCATCATTGCCGCTGATCCGGATCCTGCCGGTGACAGATTGTATGCTGATTTTATTATCATATCATATAACACGGGCAAGCGCAAGGTACACCATACAAGTTCGGCGTTCTGCATAAAATCAGCGCGGCGTTTTGTGCATTGTGCCGCGGATACCTGACGAAAATCCGGACATACTATCCCCGATATCCGGAAAGGGGGCGCGCATATGCAGACACAGGGGCAATGGAGCGCGGTACAGGGTGCCGCCGTGATGATCCTGCTGCGGCTGTTTCCGTTTTTCTGCTGCGGTACGGCATTTTCTGCGGCAGAGGCAAAGCAGATGATGCTGACGGCGGCTCTGCACGCGGCGCTGATTCTGCCGCTGCTGCACTTCCGGCATCGCCTGCATATTCCGGCGATGCTGCTAAGGGGCTTCCGGCTCTGTGCGGCATTTGAGGGCGCATATCTGACCTTGCGGCTCCGGCAGCTCTGCTTGCAGCTCCGGCTTCAGCATACAAAAGCGCTCCTGCTGATGCTGCTTGTCATGCTGCTCTGCACCGTTTCACTGCATGACCGCGCTGCCGCAAGAACCGCGATGCTTTTGCTCTGCCTTGCGGCTTTCGGATTTCTCCTGCTGCCGGTCAGCGGCATCGGGACGGCACAGCGGATTCTGCTGCATACGCCCGATTCCGCGCCGCATTTTGCACAGGAATGGGCGGATGCCTGTGAGCTGCCGCTGATTCCGCTGATCTTGCAGAAGCAGACCGAATCCGCTGCAAAGCGAAGTGCGTATGCATGGGCGGCGTTCCGGATCCTGTTTCTGCCTGCCGTCGTGCTGTTCGGGACGATGCAGAACGGCAGACTGCGCAGGTTTCAGGGAAATCCGTTTTTTCTGCTGCTCGCGCGCACGCCGCTCTCGGATGCAGTCCGCACGGACGGCTTCTGGATGCTGCTCGCCTTTGGCTGCGGTGCGCTCTGCATCACATTCTGCCTGCAAACTGCGAAGCCGCATCTGCACACGCAGCGCCGGATGCTTGCGGCGGCATTCCTGCCGTATCTCTTTTTTCTCGCGCTGCTCCTGCTGCTTCCGCAGGCTGCGGCGGTCACGGGGCTGCTGCATCTGCTCTTCGGCATATTGATCCCGTGGGGAATCATACTGTACAGCCTGCTTTTTGATCGGAGGGAATCTGCATGAAGCGATTGGAAATCCTGCTCTGCGCCGCGCTGCTGCTCTGCGGCTGTACCGATATCCGGAGACGCCTGCTGCCCGATATTCTCGCGGTCGATCCGGAATATCCGGTGCAATTCGCCGCACATACTTCACAGGAGACAGGCATCATCTCCGCAGAGGCAGAGACCGCGCTGCAAATGCCCGATGCGCTCCGGAATGCATCCGGCGCGGAAATCTCAACCGGACATCTGACCATGCTTGCGGTCTCGGGGAATCCCTGCGGTGTGCTTGAATCCTATTTTCAGGCACAGATGCTCGCCCCGACCTGCGCGGTTCTCGCCGTTCCGGCGGATGCCTGCGGTCTGCTCAGGGACGGCAGTCTGCCGGATCCGGAACAGCTCGCTGCCGCTGCGGAAACCGGTCTGCTGCCCGACCGCACCGCCGATACCGTCCTTGCGGATCTGTGGGGCGGCTCCGGCATTACGGCGGTCTGTTCGGCAGATGCAGACGGGCTGACGCTTGCGCTCTGGTCGGAATCCGGATGCTGCGGCACGCTCTCAGAAGATGCCTGCCGCGGTCTGGCGCTGCTCGGCAAGCGGAAACAGTCCTTTGCATTTGCGGCGGACGGAATCACCTACCGGCTCGAATCCGACACACTGCAAATCGGAATCACCGGGGCGGACACGCTGCATATCCGCATCACGGGTACAATCCGCACCGCGCCGCCGCTGACCGAAGCTGCCGGAAGCCGTCTCTCCGAAATGCTCACAGCCGCGCTCCGTGAAACCGCCTCCATGCACGGCGCAGATCTGCTGTTTCTGCGTGAGCATGCGATCCGGAGCGGGATTTCCGCGGCACGGAACTGTTCGCAGGAAGACTGGCGCGGTCTGCTGCAATCCGCGGAGTATTCCGTCGCCATAAACCGGTAAAATCCGCGTGAATTCGTCATTTTTTCGTGGTGATTGTGCAAACTGCCAAAAACGGATTCGCTTTTGTTCTGCAAGTTTTACGCCGAATTTTGCCAAAAGATATTGACCTTTTCTCTGCAAACGGATATACTATAAACGATGTGACCGGCAGAACTGGCTGCATGTGTACACAGAAACAAATCACATACAGAGAGGAGCGGATTACATGGTATTTGAAAAGCTCAAGGATATCATCCTCGATCAGCTCGATGTCGATGAGGACGAGATCACAATGGAAGCAGATTTCGTGGATGATCTTCAGGCAGATTCCCTCGACATCACACTGCTGATGAAGACGATCTCCGAGGAATTCGATATCGCAATCGAGGACGACGCCGTTGACAAGATCAGCACCGTCGGCGATGCCGTTGAATTCATTGAAGCCTATATCAACGAGTAACATAAAAACCGGATTCCATTGCGGAATCCGGTTTTTTCTTATTCTTCGACGCGGTAGTAGATCTCATCGAGCCACTCGATGGATTCGACATCGCTGACATCAACAAAGCCGGTGTAGCTGTCCGGATCATTGTATTGAAATTCCATGCCGTCCGTGACTTCGTAGAGTCTGCCGTCATTATGTGATAGCTTTTTTTCCCCGTTCACGTAATAGCCGCCGGCTGTTCCGATGAAGCTGAGAAATCCTTTTGCCTGTGTACCGTCACTGCGGTTCAGGAGCAGATCGCGCCACGATTCATTCAGCATCGGAATCAGACACGCAGGCTCTCTCCGGAACCAGATCGGAGATACGATCAGCCTTTCACCTGCTTCATTCTCAAAGTATGCCGATTCCAGACGCGGCGTGACCGGTACCGTGACATCCAGCCTGCCCTGTGCTGCATTCTCAAAGCGCAGCACAACGGATTCCGCATCAAAATCCGGATTGACAATATCAAACTCATACTCCACGCAGGTGATGCCTTTTTTCGTTTTGACGGACGGCACCTCACCGGCACCTCCGCCCACGATATCCTTGATCGGGCGATCCCCGATGCCGGTGGGCTCTCCGTCTTCATCAAGAATCTGGTCGCTATAGATGAAGAGCGGATCGCCAATATAATCTCCCGCATCACCGGTTTTCCGCGCATTTTCATCCATGAGCTTTGACCAGTTGATCGGATGCTCCGGATCGGCGCCCTCAAATGTGATCAGCACAAGCATCTTCACGCTGTCGCGCACACACGCCTCAACTCTTGCATTGACGATGCCGTTCGTGAAGGTCTGCGGCTCCGGCAGATTCAATTCTGCAAGCCGTTCATCGCCGAGAGAACCGAAAAAGCCCTGCATCAGCGGCTTATTGTAATTCAGCCAGCCGGAAACGCCGAGACCGAGTGCGCCGGCTGCGACAACAGCAGCGATCAGTGCGCCGATAACACGGAAGCGCCGCTTTTTGCTGTGCCGGACTGCGATCTCCGGTTGAACCGGTGTCAGGTCGATTCTGCCGAGGACTTTTGCCGTAATGCGGTCAAGCTCCGGATCGGTGAGCTGCTCCGTTTCCGCGATATGTGCAAGGTCTGCATCCGCAATGCGGAGCTCCCGTGCAGTCATTTCATCAAATTCAGTCATCATGAAGCATCCTCCTTCCAGATCGCACGCAGCTTTTTGAGCGCGCGTGAGAGCTTCTGGTCAACGGTATTCGGCTTGAGTCCGAGCGCGGCTGCAATCTCTATGCTCGACTGTCCGAAATAATATCGCCGCAGAATGATCTCGCTGTCCGGCTCGCCGAGTGCCTGCACCGACATCATCAGCGTGACCGATGCCTCCGGCGAAGCGCCCGAATCCGGCTGCTCTGTCAGCAGTTCCTCGTAGGATTCGACGGGCGGCAGCTTCGTCAGTGCGCGGAAGCGGTCGATCGCCTGCCGCTTTGCGATAACGGCAAGCACCGCACGGATGCTGCGGCATTCCGACGGATGCTTTCGCACCCACTCATAAAACCGGACAAATACATCGCTGACGGCTTCCTCGAAATCCTCATGGGTTCCGCATCCGCTGAGCTTGTTTTTGATGATCGCATAGACATAGCCGCTGTAGCTGCGGATCAGTTCCCGCACGCCGTCCTCCGGCTTCGTTTGCAGCATGTGCAGCAATTCGGCATCCTGCATACCGTTTGCCCCCTTTCCGTTTTTGATTGGAAGGTCCCTTCATAAGATACAGTCGATGCTTTCCGCAAAATCCTGACAATACACAATAATTAGAAATGAGGAATTAAGAGGTAAAAAGCTGAAAGGAAGGATTGATAGATAGTTAGAAGATAGGAGTGAGGAGTTGTGGTGCCGCCTGCGGCGGCTTTTAATATGGAAAGAGAAAAAGAAGCAAGGACTGATCGTTTCTGCACTTTCTCCTTGCTACATCCTCCCTCCTCCTTCCTCACTGAAAAAACAAAAGCCGCCGCTCTCATTCCGAAAGCGGCGGTTTGTTTCCGTTCAAGATCAGATAAGATCAGACAGCCTTGTTCAGCAGTCTCATGAGCTGAGACTTCTTTCTTGCTGCGTTGTTCTTATGCAGAATGCCCTTTGCACATGCCTGATCAACACGCTTGATTGCGTAGCGGATGACGGTCTCACGATCCTTGCCGCCGACATATGCCTTCTTCAGTGCAGTCTTCAGTGCAGACTTGGTCGCCTTGTTGCGTGCTGCACGAATCTTGTTGGTCTTATCTCTCTTTTCAGGTGTGGGGCGCTTCTTGGGCGCGGTGTTCTTTGCTGCTGCCATAGCTTGGTACTCCTTTTCTTTTCTGCCGAAATGCAGATTTTCAAAAATTCATTCCGGAAAGACGGCATACAGTAATAACAGAATGATTATGGCGGGATCATCCTGCCGTGGTGCGGGTGGGGACCGCATACTTGTTACATGCTGCCAAACCAAGTATTATTATACCAGTTTCGCGGACAAATTGCAATAGGGCAAAATGCGGAATTTTGCGCCGCTTTCGTAGACTTGTTCAGCAAAATGCACAATTTGATGCCCCGACGCTTATTTTGCGAGGAGCTGCTCCCATGTTGTCGGGTTCTTTGCGACCGTATTCTTCACATAATACAGCAGGATATACTGCGCATCCGTCACATCAACGGCGCCGTCCGTATTGACATCGCAGATGCGCTGCTTGCGCTCCGAAAGCGCCTGATTGCTGCCCGAAAGCGTTTTCACATAGTAATTGAGGACATTCTGCGCATCATCGCTCTCGACCTTGCCGTTTTCATTGTAATCGCCGAGCAGGAAGCCGGATTCCGCTGTCTGCTCAAACGGAATGCCGTATTCTTTTGCATACTGCTCGGCATAGGAGCCGGTTTTGCCCTTAAAGCCTGCACCCGGCATGGTGTACAGGTAATAATCGCCGATGCGTTCCACAGAAGCAGGAAGCGCGACCGAATGGAGTCCGATGCAGTCAAACACATAATCCCCGATGCTTGTGACGCTCTCCGGCACAATGATGTCCCTGACCTGCTTTGCGCCCTCAAATGCCGAGCCGCAGATCTGCGTGACACCTGCCGGAATCTCCGCCGTTCCTGAGACAGCAGTGCCGTCAATCAGCATCTTGCCTACCGTCACGAGCGGATTCTCACTTTGCTTTGCAGAAAGCCATTCCGTTCCGGAAAATGCGCTTCTGCCGATCTCCGTCACGGTCTCCGGAACGGTGATCTCCGCAAGTGCCGAACAGTTGAAAAATGCGGATTCGCCGATGCTTGTGACGCTCTCCGGAAGCGTTATGCCGGTAATAAGCGTGTTCTTGGAAAATGCCATGCCGCTGACTGCGGTCACGCCCTCGGGAATCTCAACAGCGTCTTTGCATGCGATTCCGTCCACGACGATCTGATTGACAATCACAAGCGGATCCTTCTTTCGCTGTGCGGAAATCCATCTGGTATTCATGAACGCATAGCTGCCGATGTTTTTCACATTGGCAGGGATTTCCAGATCAGAAAGCGTCGTGCACATATAGAACGCATAGGAGTCGATCTGCTCCAGACTTTCAGGCAGATCCACACGCTTCAGATCGGCGCATTTCCAGAATGCATAGGTGCCGATCTCCGTCACGCCCTCGGGGATCGTAACGCCCGTCAGACCGGTGACATTGCGGAATGCACGGGAACAGATCTTTGTGACACCCTCCGGAATCGTAATATCGCCCTGACAGCCCGAGCCGTCAATCAGAATATGATTGACCACCACAAACGGATCGGTCTCGATCTGCGCCGCGAGCCAAGCCGTACCGTGCAGCGCATACGTGCCGATTTCCGTCACGCCTTCGGGGATCGTGATCTCAGAGAGTGCGATGCAGTTGGAGAATGCTTCATCTCCGATGCTTGTGACCTTATCCGGAATCTTCACCGCTTTCAGGCTCTCGCAGCTCTGAAACAGTCCGCTGCTGATCGCCGTCAGATTCTTCGGAAGCTCCGCCGTATCCAGAGAATGGCATTCGGCAAAGGCATGATCGCCGATGAATGTGACGCTCTCCGGAATCGAAATGCTCTTCACATCCCGTCCCCGAAACGCTTTCGGGGCAATACAGGTGACGGGCTTGCCGTCGATCTCTGCCGGAATGACGGCGTTCTCCGGCAGTTCCGACCACGTTTTTGTGATCGTCACGGAATCGCTGTAAACCTCATACTGAATGCCGGGGTAATCGGGATTTTCCGCTGCGTATGCTGCAATATTCGCCGGAAAATACGCCGCTGTGCTGCATAAGCTGAGTGCTGCTGTGCAGAATAAAGTGGTGATTCGTTTCATGAATGTCTCCTTTCGCGCGCTGCGCATGATGATACCTAACATCATACAACTTTTGCGCGAAAAAGTCAATATCTGCGTTCAGTTCACATGTCCGGAAGCGAGGATCTGCTCCCATGCCGTCGGATTCTTTGCGACCGTATTCTTCACATAATACAGCAGGATATACTGCGCATCCGTCACATCGACGGCGCCGTCTGCATTGACATCGCATGCCTGCTTCTGCCGGTCTGTCAGCGCCGGATCGCCGCCCGAAAGCGTTTTCACATAAGCATCCAGTACACGCTGTGCATCCTCCGCACCGATCACGCCGTCGCCGTTGTAATCTCCCGTCAGCGGTTCCGGTGCTGCGCCGAGCGATTCAAACTGATAATCATATTTTTCTGCATATGCCTGTGCGGTCGAGTTTTCATATCCGCGAATCGTACCGGTGAACACGACACTGTCCGCTGTTCCCAGTAACGGGATATCGCCCTCTTCAGATCCCTCAAATACATGCTCAACAGAATTGCAGATGGTATCCGGCGCATCATAGATTTCACAGTCCGGATTCAGAATCGTGATGATCCTGAGATTCTGCCAGCAGTTGAACGTATTTCGACCGATGTTATTCACGCCTGCCGGAATTGTGATCTCAGCCGCACCTGCGCAGCCGGAAAATGAGGTATGTCCGAGCGTTTCAAGATTCTTCGGGATCGAGATTTCCGAGAGCTTGTCGCAGTCCATGAACGCACTGTATCCGATGGATGTGATGCTGTCCGGCAGCTTCACCCGTTCAAGGAGCGGGCAGGCAAAGAACGTCAGGCTGCCGATCTCCGTAATGCCATCCGGAACTGTAACGCCGGTGAGCATCTGCGCATTGTTGAACGAACCGGCTGCGATCTCTTTCACGCTGTCCGGAATGATAATATCGCCCACGCAGGCTGTGCCGTCCGTCAGAATATTGTTGACGGTCACAAGCGGATTCTCCTCCTGCCTTGCAGCGAGCCATGCTGTCTTCCGGAATACGCGCTCACCGATTTCCGTAATACTTTCCGGTATCACGATTTCCGCAAGATTGTTGCTGTCTGCAAATGCGTAATCACCGATTTTTGTTACGCCCTCCGGAATTGTGATGCCTGTGAGGCTTTTGCATTCACGGAATTCGCCGTCTGCGATCTCCGTCACGCCGTCCGCAAGCGTAACGCCTGTCAATCCGGTACAGTGCATAAATACATTGTCGCCGCACTTTTTGAGCGTTGCCGGAATCGTCACGCTCCGGAGTAATTCACAGGAATGGAATGCACGTCTGCCGATTTCCGCAAGGCTTTCCGGAAACTGCACGCCGGAGATCATGCTCTTCCAGAATGCAAGCTCGGTGATTTTTGTCACGCCCTCCGGAATCACGATCTTGCCCGTACATTTCTGACCGTCAACCAGAATGCTGTTCACGATCACGAGCCGGTTTTCCTTCCGCTTTGCCGCGAGCCATGCGGTATCCTTGAATACCCCTGCGCCGATTTCTGTCACACTTTCCAGTATGGTAATATCTGCAAGGGTGTCACAGGAATAGAATGCATGTTCTTCGATCTCTGCAATGCCCTCCGGAATCACGATCTGCCCCAGCGCATTGCAGTCGCCGAAGCCATAGCGTGCGATGCTTTTCAGTGTCTTCGGGAGTATCACCTCCGTGAGCTGCTGACACCCTGAAAATGCCATTTGCTCCATAGCGGTCACGCTTTCCGGAATCGTGACACTGCGCAGCGCCGCACATTGGCTAAAAGCAAATTCGCCGATCGCGGTCACAGGCAGTCCGCCGATCTCCGCCGGAATCACAAGCACTTCGGGCAGATCAGAAGTATATCCGGTGATCGTCACAGCATTTCCGTGAATCGCATACTGCATCCCCTGATATGTATGCACTGTTTCATCGCCGCTTTCCGCAAGTGCGGTCAGCGGAGCAGGCAGGACGGCAGCAGTTCCCGTCAGGGCGAGACATGCCGCACAGATCAGACAGTTCAGCTTTTTCATAATGCGCTCCTTTCCGCGTATAAAAACAGATTGTCCCTGAAATAATAATAGCATCAAACAATGCATATGTCAATAGCAAATGAGGTGATCGTTATGCACAACCGTACAGACTTAGCGCTCGAACGCGCTGCCGGATTTTCCGCACAGGACGGGATCTTCATGCGGCACCGCGGCGATGTCTTCCGCATCACGGAAATCGAGATCGACTCCGACGAACACGGTGCCGCGATCGGCAGGACAAAGGGGCGCTATCTGACGCTGGAAACCGCGCATCTGCACCATGCCGCGCCGCAGCTCCGCAGGCAGGTAACTGAGCTTGCCGCGGAACTGCGCAGCTTCATCCCCGAGGGCGCGGTACTGGTCGCAGGACTCGGCAATTCGGATATCACGCCGGATGCGCTCGGTCCGCTGACAGCAGCGCACATCTTAGCAACGCGGCATCTGCGGAAGGAGCTTGCCGACAACGATCCCGATACCGATTTTCTGCGGACACTGCGCCCCGTGAGCGTCCTTGCAAACGGCGTTCTCGGACAGACCGGCATCGAGACGGCGGAGCTGATCGCTGCACTCCGCGACCGCGTGAAACCGGCATGCGTCATTGCCGTGGATGCGCTCGCCTGCTCCGATCTGCACCGGCTCGGGACAACCGTCCAGATCTCCGATGCCGGTATCTCACCCGGAAGCGGTGTCCGGAACAGCCGCGCAGAGCTGAGTGCCAAAACGCTCGGTGTGCCGGTCATTGCGGTCGGGATCCCGACGGTCGTCGATCTCTATACAGTCGTGCGGCAGGCAGGCGCGGATCCGCCGCAGGATATGCCGAATCTCATGGTCACGCCGCGCGATATCGACCGGCTGCTGCATCATGCGGCACGGCTGCTCGCGCTCGGCATCAATCTCGCTCTGCATCCGCAGCTTTCCTATGAGGACGCGGAAGCGCTGTAAAACAGTGAGAAAGGAGGAAGGAGCAAGGAACAGGGACGGCAGCAGGCATGTGAAGGAAACCTTCCTCCTTCCTGCCTCCTCCTTTCTCCTTTTTGTATTATGTTTGTCAGTTTTTTGCGTGTTCTGATCTTATATCCGATTGTCGTATTCGGCGTGCGGCTCATGGGCAAGCGTCAGATCGGGGAATTGCAGCCGGCAGAGCTTGTCATTACGATTCTGATTTCCAATATCGCAACACTGCCGCTCGAGGATCAGAATCTGCCGCTGCTCATGGGCATTGCACCGATGCTGCTGCTCATCTGCTTTGAGGTGCTGCTCGCATGGCTCGGACTCAAAAACCGGAAAATACGGCATCTGCTCGCAGGCGGTCCGCAGGTGATTATCCGCGGCGGAAAAATCGACC
>JAGKVC010000232.1 GCA_021152595.1 Clostridia bacterium | reverse complement strand
GCGCAAGTCCAAGACGGAAACGATCTGGCTCTCTGCACCGATTACGATTCCGCAGGTCGTCTTTGCGAAGTTCTTTGCAGTTGCAACGGTTTTCCTGCTGATGATGGTGCTGTCGCTGTTCTTCCCGCTGGTCGCATTTTTCAAGGGATCGGTCATCGGCTCGAGCCTTGTCTGCGGCTATCTGGGATTCTTCCTGTGGAGTCTGGTCTGCATAGCGATCGGTCTGATGATGTCCGCGCTGACGGATAACCCGATCCTCGCAGCCGTATTCGGCGAAGCCGCGATGATCGCGGTGATCTTCCTCGACAATCTCACGCAGTCCGATCTGATTCAGTCGATGCCGGCTGTCGCAAAGATCTTTACATGGTTCTCGACCGAGACACGCTTCGGTGCCTTCTCGCAGGGACTTTTCAGCCTCGCTGATCTGGTATTCTTTATTTCGATTACGCTCGTGGTGCTGATCTGGACGATCATTATTATTGAGAAGCGCCGCTGGAGCAGAGGCTGAGGGGGGAAAGAGCAATGGAGAAAGCATCAATTTATGCGAAGAACAAGCGGTATACGGCGCTTGCATGGATCTTAGCGATTCTCGTGCTCGCCGTCGCAGTTCCGCTGAATCTGATTATCGAGCGGCTCAATGTCAATTTTGACATGACGCCGAACAGCATGTACACGCTGACGGATACCACGAAAAATTACCTGAACGAGCTGGATGCAAAGGGCATCACGGTCGATGTCTACTTCCTGACAAAGCTCGAGGAGCTTGAGGGCGATCTCGAATGCCTCGCGCTCTACCGCACGCTGCTCGCCTACAAGGAGCATCCGTGCTTCAATCTGATCGACTTCGATCCGGATACCGATCCGGAATCTCTGCGGAAGATCAATCCGGACGGCATCTATAATCTCTCCTCCGGCGATTTCCTGTTCACCTATAACAATATGGTCAAGCGACTGCCCGGTTCGCTGATGTACACCTACCAGACAGACGCAGAAAACCGTGTTGTCGGCGCGGAATTCCGTGCAGAAAATTACTTCACCGGCTATATGAAGAGCGTTGTGGACGGCGAAATGCCGACAGTCTACTTCCTCTCCGGTCACGATGAGGTGCCGCTCTCACAGATGAAGCAGCTCTCTGCAAACCTCGGCAATTACAACTACGGCGCCAAGGAGCTGAACCTCATGACGGATGCGGCAATTCCGGCGGATTGCTGTATTCTGGTCATCGCCTCGCCGCGCACCGACCTGACCGACGAGGAATATAAGAAAATCACCGCCTATACGGAAAAGGGCGGACACCTCAGCGTGCTGATGAATCCGGATGATTCCGACACAGTCTATCAGAATCTCGAAAGACTGCTCAGCAATTACTGCATCGGCATGAACTATGACCGCGTCGAGGAAACCGACGCAAACCGCCGCTCGCACAAGGATACCTACGCGATGATGTGCGATATCATTCAGGCAAATACCGAAACCGGCGAGGATCTGACCTCCGGACTGCTTCCGACGGTCAACAACATCGTGACCTATATGCCCTCCTCGCGCAGCTTCTACACCGTCTACGGCACGAACTTCGGCAAGCTGACCGCTGATACGCTGATCCGCACGCAGACGACCGCAAAATCCGTCCCGTGCGGCGGCAGACAGCTCGATCCGCAGACCGTCGAGGGCGAGAACCTCGTGCTTTCGATGTATGTCATTGATACCGAGCATGAAAATTCCAAGCTGATCGTATTCGGCTCCTCGGATTTCCTCACCGATACCGGCGCAAGCAATGCGTATTTCATCAATCCGCTTCAGCTCTTCCTGACCTCTGTCACATGGATGTATAATTCCGATCTGGATATGAACATCCAGAACAAGGAGCGCACCTATGACAGCCTGAATGTCAACAGCTCCGGCGAGGCAAGCGGTCTGATCGCGCTCTTCATCGGATTCCCGGTTCTGGTTGCCGCAGCAGGTGTCGTGATCTGGCTGAGGAGGAAGGACGCATGAAGCAGCTTCGATGGATCTGGATTCTCGCTGCTGCCGCCGTCCTGCTGACCGTGCTGTTCATTTTTGTAGACCGCCGCAGCAAGCAGCAGGAGGAAAAGGCGCATGTCGGCGATGCCAAGCAGCTCTTGCAGATTGATACGGAAAAAGTCACCGATCTCGAGCTGAAAAATGAAGAGGGCACCCTCGTCTTTACATGGAGCGATACCGCGCATACATGGGAGATCACACAGGGCGACAAGTTCAATGTCAATGTCTACGCGGTCAATGCGATCAACAATTACGCCTGCTCGCTCAGCTCTCTGAAAACAGTCGCCTTTGACTGTCAGGATACCGATGTCTACGGCTTTCAGGATCCCACCACACTGAAGATCTATACGACGGATACCGGCAAGGATCATCCGTATATCATCTACGTCGGCGATCCGACACCGACCTATGATGCATATTACGCAATGATTGACGGCTCAAACGATGTCTATACGATTGATTACAACAGCGGAACGGTATTCTGCTCGACGTTCAATTCTCTGAAAAACCGCTATCTCTTTGATACCAGCACCTCGCTCGTGAACTATTACAAGGTTGAAAAGGACGGCGAAACGAAGCTCGAAATGCGGCGCGGCAGCGATCTGAGCTGGAGTATGCTCCAGCCTGCGAATTTCGCGCTCTCAAATGCCGCGATCAATGAGCTGATGAACAAGGTTGTCCGCGTACAGATCGACGCCTATCTCGAAAAGAATCCCGAGGATCTCAAGCAGTACGGTCTTGATCATCCGCACACCAAGCTCTGGCTGGAAGGCACACTCGGCGATCTGGAACTGAAAGAAGAGATCTGGTTCGGCGACATGGTCACGAGCAATGAAGAGGAAACGCAGATTTACGGCTACTACGCGAATTCCAAACAGCTCTTCCGGATCAACCGCGCAGAGGTTTCCTTTACGAACGACGACATCAAATCCGTCATGTACCCCTACTGCGTCGAGCCGGATATCACGCAGCTCAAGTCTGTAGAGATCGACATGGGAAGCTGTTACGACCTGCATGAGACGCTGCATATTGATTATGAGAACAACCAGTACAGCCTCGGTGATATTGACATCACCGCAAAAGACGATGAGAACATCATGCAGCTTTTCCAGACATTCTACCGCACGATCGCAACGCTGAAATTCTCGGATGTCAACCTCGATGAAGAGCCCGACATGGAAAAAGAGCCTGCCATGCAGATCATTTATACGGATCTCAAGGACGGCAAAATGACGCTTGATTTCATCGAAAAATCCGCAAATGACTTCTATCTGATCAAGGACGGAACCTACACCGGTCTGACCGTGCGTCTGAACAGCTTTACGGGAGCAGGCAGTGTCACCGACCGCTACCAGATGCTTCTCAGCGCATTGAAGTAACGAAAGACAGACAAGTGCATCATGAAAAAACATCCGCTCCGGTCACGCTGATCGGGGCGGATTTTCTGATCTATATCATAAGCTGCTGAGATTGGCGAAGAGCCGGTCTCAGCGGTTTTTTCAGTATCGAATATGACGCTTTATGTAAGTTTTATGATATTTCGTGCAAACTTTCAAATAAGTTGCACGCAAACGTACAACTTTCGGGTGTTTTGGTACCCCTTTATAGAAGACGTTATTGAAAAAGGAGCAAGCAGGGAGTCTAGTGAGGAGGTAGAAGGTAGGAAGTAGGAAGTATGCTTCGCTTCCTGATTTTATAAATAATCATGCGCGAAGCGCATACCGCAACTCCTCACTTCTCACTCCTATCTCCTCACGAACCTTCCTCCCTCCTCCTTCCTACTTTCTCCTTATTTCAAATCGTCCGCTAAGCGGACACGACAATTTCTCATTTCTAATTTCTCATTTCTAATTGGAAATAGACGGGCGCTGCGATCCGGACAAACTGACAGAAATGACCGGTTCGGC
>JAGKVC010000059.1 GCA_021152595.1 Clostridia bacterium | reverse complement strand
TGTAAGGAACTGGATTTCCGCAGGGGCAGGTGTGGTAAGAATTATGATGATTTCCTTTTCAGCAAGAAACGTTATCTTGTATGTAAGGGAAGTCGTGGTTCTAAAAAATCAACAACAACTGCATTAAAACTTGTTTATAATACAATGTACTATTTCTTCAGATACGGGTTGAAACCTTATACACTTGTTATTAGAAGATATATGAACACCAATTGGAATTCAACTCGTGCTCAATTGGTATGGGCAATAAATAAATTAGGTGTTGCGGGTTGGTGGAAGATTCCAAAATCAGAACATACATTGACTTTCTTACCTAGCGGGCAACAATTTATTTTTGGTGGTCTTGATGATGCACAAAGTTTAACATCTATCACGGTTGCAGATGGATATTTGTGTTGGGTATGGATTGAAGAGGCATTCCAAATCACAAGGGAAGATGATTTTAATAAACTTGATTTAAGTATTCGTGGAAAGTTGCCTGATGTTTTATACCATCAATTCATTCTTACATTTAACCCGTGGAGTGACAAGAGTTGGATTAAAAAGCGGTTCTTTGATAAGCCTGATGAAAACACCCTTGCAATGACAACTAATTATATGATGAATGAATTTCTTTCAGAGCAGGATAAAAGAATCTATGAAATAATGAAAGAAAGAAACCCTAGAAGATACAAGATTGAAGGCTTGGGTGAATGGGGTATTGCTGAAGGTCTTATTTATACCAATTGGAAAGAAGAAGAATTTGATATTGATGAAATATTACAGAAATATGCCAATGATAAGACGGCAGGAGGTTTACCTGCTCTAGTGAGCGTGAACGGTGTAGACTTCGGTTACAACGACCCGACCGCATTCGTTGGTGCGTATGCTGATAGAAAAAGATATAAGATTTACATTTACTTTGAATATTATGAAAGGCAGATGGAAAATAAAAAAATTGCGGGTGCTTTGATTAGTGCGGGATTTGGCAGAAGTAAAATCCTTGCCGATAGTGAAGACCCTCGTACAATAAATGAATTAAAACTGCTTGGATTATACGGCATTAAAGGTGCTAAAAAAGGTGCAGGTAGTGTTGTTGGTGGAATTCAGAAGTTGCAGGATTATGAAATTATAGTTCACCCTAGATGTGAGCATACAATTGAGGCATTATCTAATTATGCTTGGAAAAAAGATAGAATGACTGATAAAATTGTAAACGAACCCGAACATGATTTTTCCCATATTCCTGATGCCTTGCGTTATGGTTGTGAGGATTTACAGAAATTTGGAATTCAAGTGTAGTAAAATTAAATTATTTATATTGTGGGATAAAGTAATATGGATTTTAATAAAACGATTTTCGAAAACAGAAAAGCAACGGGCAGACCGTTTTTAGTCGCCCATCGTGGAATAAGCACGGCAAATATCCCCTGTAATACGCTTGCGGCGTATAAGATTGCCGTTGAACAGGGGGCGGATGTCGTGGAAATCGACGTGACAAGAAGCAAGGACGGTGTATTTTTTGTATTCCATCCCGGTATGGAACCCGTCTTTCTGAAATGCGGAAAGCTCATACCCGAGATGACGGCGGATGAGGTGAAATCCTTGCCTCTTTTAAATCAGGACGAGGTGCCGACCTCTTATCACGTTCCTACCTTGCAGGAAGTATTCGCACTTCTCAAGGACAAAGTGTATATCAATGTAGATAAATTCTGGACAAACGTTGAGGGAATCACCGCCGAGATCTATAAAGCGGGCGTAGAAAAACAGGTAATCGTCAAAGCGTATGCGGAAGAAAAATCACTTGAAGAGGTGGAAAGGTTTGCCCCCGACCTGATGTTTATGGCGATGGCTTGGCACAAGGACGACGTTACCGAACAATTGTTGAACCGCAACGTCAATTACATCGGTATAGAAGCTCTTTTTGACAGAGAAGAGGATGAAATAAGCACGGCTGAATATATTGCTTCCATGCATAAAAAAGGTTTGCTTGTATGGTGTAATACCATAATTTATAACGAAAAGGACGTTATTTCGGCGCACCATACCGACGACGTTTCATTGACAGACAACCCTGCAAAAGGCTGGGGCTGGGTTGCAGACAGAGGCTTTGACTTTATCGACGTTGAAGGGCGGATTCGCCATGATGTAATCACAGCAGCCGGTGAGATTATGCGCGTCGTGATAGAACGTGTTCGCCTCGTCGCCGGATATGATCTTGCCCGTCAGACCGTGGACCGCCATGTTCATCAGGCAGAGCTGGGCGTTGTATTCGACCTTTTCCTGCCCGTAGAAGGTCATAGCTGCATTTGCGTTCATGCCCGCAGCATTGACAAAATCGCCGCTCTGCACGAACATACCGCCGCTGCCGCAAGCCGGATCGAGCAGCACGCCTTTCTTCGGCTCAAGGATATTGACGATCATCTTGACCAGCGATTTCGGCGTGAAGAATACGCCGTCATCCTGCGCGATGTTCTTTGCAAACTTGTTGAGGAAATATTCGTAAATGCGCCCGACGATATCGCCGCCGACATCATCCAGCGCAGAGTTATTGAAGATGCGGAGCAGTTCCCGCAGGAGATCATCGGAGAACATGGTATAGTCTTTCGGCAGAACACCGGAGAGCTGCTCGCTCTGTGCCTCGACCAGTTTCATCGCATGGTTGACCACCTCACCGAGACTGTTCATGACCTGACCGCTGCTGTTGGTGATCTGTGCTGCGGAGATGTTGTCCGGCAGATTGACGAGGTATTCGTATTGCGCCTCTTTCGGGAGATAGAGCGCACTTTTTTCTGCAAAGTCGCTTGCCTCAACCGGCAGCACACGACCGCCGCGGGACGGGCGATTCTTTTGAATCTCTGCTTCAACCATTTTGAAGCGGCTGTAGGCATAGCGCAGGAAGATAAGTCCCAGCACAGGCATACAATATTGATTAGAGGTCAGCTTCGAGCCTGCACGCAGCAGATCAGCCGATTCCCAGAGTTCAGCTTCCAGTTTGCGAATGTTGATCATGGTGTTCTCCTTGAATATTTGTGATATGGATATACTTATACAGAATACAGTATATCATATTTTGGCTATATTGTCAATCTGAATTGACCGTTTCTATATTATCCAGCATTTTCTGTCTAATAAAGAAAAAGAGCAGCGCCATTGCAGCACTGCTCCTTCGCCATATTATTCGCAAATTTCATGAAAAGAGGGTTTCACGGGTGCACGAGGCGATAAACCGTTTTTTTCGGGTGCATTCGTGCACAGAACACAAAGCACACTCTAGACACCAAATTTCACGTATCTGCACCGATTTCCATAGTAATGAGGGCTATGGTACACAAAGGCTGCGTGCACGTGCACTTTTATGCACTTAAAAATGCTCGTGTGCACGGTCGGGTGCATTCGGGATGAAAACGGTTTCAAAATACGGAAATTTTTTGCAATGGAAAAGAATAGAAAAACGTCCTAAATGCTTGAAATTCACGCATTTAGGACGCTTTGCGAAAAGTGAGAAATGAGGGGCTCGAACCCTCGACCCTCTCCTTAAAAGGGAGATGCTCTGCCAACTGAGCTAATTTCTCATCTGCAACTTAGATATTATAGCATAAAAACAGTGATTTGTCAAGGGGTTTAGAAGAAATCGCAGCAGCCGCGAGAGAAACGGCAAAGGCCGTTTCTCTCCGCTGCATGAGATCAAAGATTAGACACCAAACTTTGTGGTGAGAACCGGAACGCCGACGCCCATGGTAGAAGCGACGGTAACAGAGCGCAGGTAGGTACCCTTTGCAGCAGCCGGCTTTGCCTTAACGACAGCCTCGAGCAGGGTATTGAAGTTCTCCTCGAGCTTCTCAGCGCCGAAGGAGACCTTACCGATCGGGCAGTGGATGATGTTAGACTTATCGAGTCTGTACTCGATCTTACCTGCCTTTGCCTCCTGAACAGCCTTAGCGACGTCAGGAGAAACAGTACCGGCCTTCGGGTTCGGCATCAAGCCGCGCGGACCGAGGACCTTACCGAGTCTACCGACAACGCCCATCATGTCCGGAGAAGCGATGACGACATCGAACTCCATCCAGCCTTCCTTCTGGATCTTCTCAACGAGATCCAGACCGCCGACGTACTCAGCGCCTGCTGCTTTCGCAGCCTCATACTTATCCTCTTTGCAGAAAACGAGGACGCGAACGGACTTACCGGTACCGTTCGGCAGGACGACAGCGCCGCGGACCTGCTGGTCAGCGTGACGGGAATCAACGCCGAGACGGATATGAGCCTCAACGGTCTCATCGAATTTTGCTTTTGCGAGCTGGCAAACAGCGCCCAGAGCCTCATTCGGCTCATAAAGCTTTGCCTTATCGAGTGCCTTTGCACTCTCGACATACTTCTTACCGTGTTTCATCTATGAAAAACTCCTTTATCATCATTCTGTGGTATACCGGAAGAAAGATTTGTCTTCCGGCTGGCGGAAAAATCCTCCCACGGGGCAGATGCCCTGAAGCGGATCAGTCAGCAACAACAACGCCCATGGAGCGAGCGGTGCCTGCGATCATGCTCATAGCAGCTTCGAGGGAAGCAGCATTGAGGTCAGGCATCTTCTTCTCAGCGATCTGCTGGATCTGCTCTTTGGTGATGGTTGCAACCTTATTCTTGTTCGGAACACCGGACGCCTTATCAATGCCGCAAGCCTTCTTGATGAGGACTGCTGCAGGCGGAGTCTTGGTGATAAAGGTGAAAGAACGGTCTGCATAAACGGTAATAACGACCGGAATGATCATACCGGCCTCATTCTTCGTGCGCTCATTGAACTCCTTGCAGAAGCCCATGATATTCACGCCGTGCTGACCGAGCGCCGGACCGACAGGCGGAGCAGGAGTTGCCTTGCCTGCGGCGATCTGAAGCTTAATAAAGCCAACTACTTTTTGTGCCATGGTATTTTACCCTCCAAATAATGTGGTGTATGGCGGGATATCCGCTTCATCGGGATATCTCTCCCACGACAGCGTCATTTTAGCGGATGCGCTGTCTGCATCCGGAGACGGGTTACGGATCAGTTTTCTCTAGCGACTTCTGTCAGCTTGAGTCTGGTCGGCGTCTGCTGACCGAACATCGAGACAAGCACCTCGCAGGTACCCTCTTCGATGTCGATGCTCTGCACGACACCTGTAAAGCCGTCCATAGCAGTACCGACGATCCGGACGGAATCACCGATACTGAGATTGATCTCGACGGTTTCTCCGAGATCGACGCCCATCGCCGCGATTTCGCTGGGTGTCAGCGGAATGGGCTGATTGGGATCTGCACCGAGGAAGCCGGTGACGCCGCGGATACTGCGGATCAGGTAGGCGACCTCATCATCGTGGATCATATGCACGAGAACATAGCCGGGGAAGATCTTTCTAGTGATCTCTTTTTCCTTACCATCTGTGATTTCGCGCACCTGTTCGGTCGGAATCTGCACCTCAAGGATCTTGTCGGTGAGCTGCTGATTTTCGGCCTTCTTCACAATGCTCTGCGCAACCTTGTTCTCATAGCCGGAATAGGTATGAATTACATACCACTCTGGTTTCGGGGTTTTATCACTCATTACGAATTCCCTGCTTTCTTCGATCATTGCGCTTTCGCGGTGAATTGTGCTTCGCTGATCGCATCATCTTTACGATTTGCCGCTGATTGCAAACTGGAAGAGCCAAAGGAAGCCCTTGTCCAGCAGGAATGTGAATGCGGCGAATCCGAGCATGGCTGCGAACACAACGATGCTGTTGTTCACCACCGTTTTCTTGTCAGGCCAGACAACCTTTTTGAGTTCAAGCTTGAGATCCTTGAACCACTTGGAAATTCCGCCCTGCTTCTTGGACTTGTCCTTATTCTTGCTCTCCTTCTTTTCGGAAACAGCAAGCTCCTTGTCCTTCGCCATGGTTCGTTCCTTTCTGCTTATGCAGCCTGATTTTCGGGACTGCATAGAGCGCTGCACGGATTCTTACTTCGTTTCCTTATGCAGCGTATGCTTATTGCAATGTCTGCAGTGCTTCATCATTTCGATTCTGTCAGGATCATTCTTCTTGTTCTTCTTAGAAACATAGTTTCTGTTCTTGCACTCTGTGCAAGCAAGTGTGATTTTCACGCGCATTGTCGGCACCTCCTGTGTAAAATTTTCCGCAGATTTTGCGCCGCAGGGCACACTGCGGAAGAAAGTTTGCCTCCCTCTTTCGGGCAGAGTGCATTCTCATGGGGCAGTGCCGAAGCACAAAGGCACGCCGTCAGAATGCAGGCACAACAAAAGCGCCTCTGCAAAGAGGTAAGATAATCATACCACAATTTGCGGATTCTGTCAAGCATTTTTTCAGCCGCAAAGCGGTTTTTTGATGTTTTCGGGGATTTTGACAATTTGCCGTCAAAATTCCGCCCGTCAGTCAGCAATCTGTCAGCGGCGGGCAGTGCCCGCATCCATATTGCTAAAGGTCTGTTTTGTGTCTATTCGTTTCATCATGTGTTCGTGAATCAATCAAAGTTGGCAGTGCCCGCTTCCCGCAGTATTTTCCGGCTTTCTGCCGATATGAAAAGCGAGCCACGAAGCAGCCGGAACAGGCAGCGCAAGGATCAGTGCCGTCATGATTTCGTGCGAACCGCCGAAGAGCAGTCCCGCAACGAAGCAGACCGCAGCGGAGATTCCTGCAAGCATCAAGCCGCGTTTTGCGGTTTGCGCATCAAAGGGATCGCGCAGCAGCTTCCGGAGCAGCAGCATCACCGCCGCCGAAAGAATGATGCAGACAGCGAATATGATCACAGCGCCTGCAAACTGCACCAGCGAATTGCCTGCATCCGCCGCAAGCTCCGTGAGGGGTGTCAGATCGGCACCGTCAACAGTCAGCTCTTTGCCTTTCATCTGATTCGGATTCCGGAACAGTCCGTGTGTCATGCAGATCTGCGCGATACTAAGCGCCGCGAGACCGATTCCGTAGTGCAGGGATGCTTTATCAGTTGTCCTCATATCAGTTCCTTTCGGTTTATGCAAAAAGTGCATCGGTCAGACGAAGGAGCGTTTCCATATCGAGCTGCTCAAAGCGGACGGTCTCCTTCTGACCGCAGGCAGCGAGCGCTTCTGTGACCTGTTCCTTCGGCATGGAAAGTCCGGCAGAGAGCGCATTGACCGCAGTCTTGCGGCGCTGTGCAAAGCCTGCCTTGACAGTTTTCAGCACCTTCCCGAGCGTATCGGCATCGCAGAGCGGCGTCTCATAGGGCGTGATGCGAATGACAGCCGAATCGACCTTCGGCGAGGGGAAAAAGGAATCGCGCGGCACTTCAAAGAGCTGCTCCGCCTCACCGCGCAGCCGCACCGCCGCCGTGACCGCGCCTGCACTTCGGCTGCCGATCTCAGCGCAGAGGCGCTCCGCGGCTTCCTTCTGCACCATAACGGTAATGCTCCTGAGCTGCACATCGGATTCAAGCAGATGCATGAGAATCGGCGATGTGATATAATAGGGAAGATTTGCGCAGACCGCGACCTGCCGCTCCCCGAACTGTTCTTTGATAAATTCGCGCAGATCGACCTTCATGATATCCTGCCAGACGATGCGGATATTCTGAAATTCCGCAAGCGTCTCGGCAAGGACGGGTTTCAGGCGGCGGTCGAGTTCCACTGCGACGACCTGCTCGGATTTCAGCGCAAGCTGCTGTGTCAGGACGCCGAAGCCCGTACCGATCTCCAGCACACCGCATTCCGGCGAGGGAATTCCGTATTCCGCAATGGCAGGGCAGACCTCCGGATCAATCAGGAAGTTCTGTCCCAGTCCCTTTGAGAATGAAAAATCGTGCCGCTTTGTCAGCGCACGAATGACTTGCATATCGGTCAGTTCAAGCATTCAAAACTCCTCACTTCTCATCTCTGATTTCTCATTTCCGATGCAAAAGCAGTTGCACTTTTATTCATAATGTGCTATAATAGCAATAATACGTTGAAAAGGGGGATCCGCATATGGATCGCAGGGATAAAATCAACTACTATCTGGATATCGCCGAGGCAGTGTCCGAGCGCAGCACATGTCTGCGGCGGAAGTTCGGCGCGATCGTCGTAAAGAATGACGAGATCATCTCGACCGGCTATAACGGAGCGCCGCGCGGCAGACAGAATTGCAGCGATCTGGATTACTGCTACCGTGCGCGGTTACAGGTTCCGCGCGGTCAGCGCTATGAGCTTTGCCGCAGTGTCCATGCCGAAGCAAATGCGATCATCAGCGCAAGCCGTGCCGATCTGCTCGGTTCGGCGCTTTATCTCGCCTGTCACGACGCAGCAACGAATCAGCTCGACGGAGCCGTCGAGCCGTGTTCGATGTGTAAGCGTCTGATTCTGAATGCCGGCATTGAGAAGGTGATCATCCGGCAGGATCAGGACAAATATTTTATCATTGAGACTTCGGAATGGATCGAGCATGACGATTCGCTCTCCGAGGATCTCAGCAAGGGCTACTGATTCTCCGTCTCCGCAAGATGATTCAGAGACATCGCATAGATAATTGCATTGACGGCGGCTTCATTTTCCGCCGTGATCTGCCGGAAGAATAAGAGGAAAACCGTTTCCCGCACCTGCGCAAGGTGCAGGACGGTTTTTTCTTTTTCCGATGCCGCCGCATCCCAGAAAGCGGTCAGAACCGGCGAATAGCGCATGTAGCCGCGTTTCAGAACCGGCAGGCGGTCCGGCAGAGGGAGCTGCCCGAAGGCGAGCTGAAGATCCATCGCCGAAATGCTGTGCAGCGGACGCTTGAACGGCAGCCGCATGACAGTAAGCTGCAAGCCGGATTTGCTTCCCGCAAAGAGGATCTGCCCCTTTTTCTGCTGCTCGGCATAGAAATCCGCAGGTAGCGAGAGCAGGAGCCGCTTTCCGAAGCACCGCACGCGCTGCGGCAGCAGAATGACCTCGGATTTGCGCGAAAAACGGGGGCGTCTGCGATGCAGCCACGCCTGTGCGCGCAGAAAGAGCCCTTTCTCACGCTTTGGTTTCTGTGCTGCCATGCAAACACCCCCTTCGTTCAGAATCGGATGAAAGCGCCGGATCCCGTCAGCCGACGATCGCGGTGACGATAAATCCGTCCGTATTGTTTCCGGAGATCTCATAGGAGCCTGCCTTCGGGACAGGGATCTTGAAATCGCCGTCCGAATCAGCCGGAACATAATAGATCAGGTAATTCAGTTCGCTCGTGCTGTAATTCAGCACCGTACCGCTGTAGAAATTGTGGCTGCCGCGGAGCATATCGAGATACTCCTCAAGGCAGAGATTGTTTTCCGCCATATACGCGGCATGCGGAACGCCGACATAGCGGAGCGCCGTATAGCCGCCTCGCTCGTGGGTAATTTCCGATTTATCGGTCGGATAGCGCAGGGTAAAGCCATAGCTTGCCATATGGTCAAAGAGCCACGAATACGGCGTCACATTGCTGACGAAGTCATAGCCGCCGTTTTCTTTTTTGAGGTGGATCTGAACATCCAGACCGGTCGAGGATTCCGGATTACTCTTTTCCTTGCCTGCCTCGAGGTAGCCGTAGTTGAACATGATCTCGGTATTGTTCGTCGCGGAGTAATAGGCTTTCATCAGCCGGTTGAATTTCGCAAGCGCCGCGGAATTCAGCGAGGTATGACCGGGATACGAGATCTCATAGGTATCGGGCTTGTCCTTCGCATAATAGACCTGCTCAAGATCGAGATCCTCCGCAGTCAGGCGGCTCGGATTCGACTGATCGACCAGCACCAGCGTACCCTTGTACATCGCGCTCGGCTCAATCGGGATCTCCTCATAGCCGGCAGGCAGCACATAGGCAGGCTCAGCGGAATCCTCGCCGGCAGGTGCCGTCGTGGTGGTGGTCACGCCGAGATCACCGACATTTTTATTTTCATCCGTGATGATCACCGGCACATTTGCAAGCGTGGAGTCAGCGCCGTTCTGCGTCGTAGTCGTCGTATCGGAAGCAGGCGTCTCAGCGGAAGGCGCGGTCTGCTCATCGGTCGGGACGGAATCCTGCTGTGCGGTTGTCGGTTCCTCCGCATCGGAATCCGAACATTTCTGCATGCAGGAGCCGAGCAGAAAGATCAGAATAATCAGAATGATCGCCGCGACCGAGACACGGTCCCAGCGGATTCTGCGTTTTGAAGCCATCGGGAAACCTCCCTTTGTCAGAACATGTATTCGGGAAAAAGGCACAGTCCCACGCCCTGTGAGACTGTGCCGCAAGTTTCAATCTGGAATCCGGATCAGACGCCCGGTGTCTCCAACGGAGTCTCAGCCGGTGCAGCCTCCAGCGCGCTGATAGCGGCTGCAAGCTCATCATTGACAGAGCTGGTATCTGCCGCAGCAGGTGTCATGCCCATTTCTGCCATCAGGCGCTCCAGCTCGGTATCGACCTTGGCATTGCGCTCGAGCTCCTCGAAGGTTGCGACCTCCTCGGGCTTGCCGTTGCCGAGGATCTCGCTGAATGCAGCAGCCTCTGCCTCTTTACGGGTAATCTTCTCCTCCATCTTGGAGAGCTTATCGAACGAGCTGTTGGTGTCGATGCCGCTGAGGGACTGTGCCAGCTCCTTCGTGGTATCTGCCATCTGAGAACGTGCAATCAGCATAGCCTCTCTGGACTTTGCCTCCTGCATCTTGGATTTCAGCACCTCGACCTGAGAACGGATCGCCTCAGTCTGGTTGGAAATGGTCTCATACATTTCGCGGTAGTTTGCGACATCTTCATCCGCCTTGACCTTGCTTGCGAGAGCCTTCTTCGCAAGCTCAGCGTCGCCTGCCTTCAGAGCAGCCTTCGCACGGGATTCCCAGCTTGCAGAGACCGCGCATGCATTGCGGTACTGCTTTTCGACCATGCGCTCGCTTGCGACAGCCTTGCCGAGCGCCTGCGTCGATTTGGTCAGTTCCTTCTGCATATCGAGGATGATCTGCTTGACCAGCTTCTCCGGATCCTCTGCCTTATCGAGCATATCGTTGATGTTTGCCTTGAGAATATCACTGAGTCTGGAAAAAATACCCATCTGAGTAACCCTCCTGTTTCCGTTCGAGATTTCATTTGTGAACAATCAATGTGAACATACAGCCTGTAGCTGCCGTTAAGCCTATTATATCAAAGATTTGTTCCGTTGTCAAGTAGCATTCGCCCGTCAACATCTTAATAATGAATGAAAAATTAGAAATTAGAAATGAGAAACTGCGGTGTCCTCTTTCGCAGACGGAGTTGATATAAAGGAGGAAGCAGGAAGGAGGAAGGAGGAAGTGAAGTCCGGCAATAGAAAATAGGAGTGAAAAGCGGCGGTGTCCGCTTCACGGACGATTTGAACAGACCGGTGCAAAGCAACAGCGAATCTCCTCACTCCAAGCCTTGCGTCATTCTCTCCCTCCTCCCTTCTCCCTCCTCCTTTCTCCATATTTCAAAAAGTTGTTGCGTTTTGCAGAAGAATATGCTATAATAAAAGTAATTGCGCAATCTTAGATGCAAAGGAGAATCGTATTATGAGCAAACCGAAAAAACAGACGCCGAACAACGGCAGAAACCGGCAGGAAAAGCGTGCGGCAGCGCGGAATCCGCAGCCGAAGCGTTCCGATAAGCCGCTGTGGCTCCGCATTTTTATCATTGCGATTATGGTCGTGATGCTGCTGGGCTTTTTCATCGTTCCGCTGCTTCACTGAGAACCGAACGCTATGGCAAAAGCAAAAACCAGATATGAATGCACCGCATGCGGCGCCGAATACCTCAAGTGGAGCGGCAGATGCACAAGCTGCGGCGCATGGAATACGATCGAGGAATCCCTGCCGGAGATCCGGGTACCGGCGCGCGGCAGCAGTACGGTCAGCCGCAGCGCACCGACGGATGTCTCCGGACAGATCCGCGAGCTTGCCGAGGTCAGCCTGAATGAGGATATCCGCTATGATACGGGCATTCCGGAGCTGAACCGCGTGCTGGGCGGCGGATTGGTCAAGGGCTCGGTCGTGCTGCTCGGCGGTGAACCGGGCATCGGAAAAAGTACGCTTCTGCTGCAAATCTGCCAGTATCTCGGCGAGGATCATTCCGTGCTGTATGTTTCCGGAGAGGAATCGGCGCGGCAGATCAAGCTGCGTGCAGGGCGGCTCGGCGTCAATACAGAGAATCTCTATCTGCTGACCGTCAACGATGCGGAATCCGTCTGCGATACGATCATGAGCAGCGAGCCGGATATCGTCATCATCGACTCGATCCAGACGATGCATATTGCAGGATTAAGCTCCGGTGCCGGATCGGTCGTGCAGGTGCGCGAATGCACCGCTCTGTTCATGCAGACCGCAAAAGCGAAGGAGATTCCGGTTTTTCTCGTCGGACATGTGACGAAGGAGGGCTCGATCGCCGGTCCGAAGGTCATGGAGCATCTGGTCGATGCCGTGCTGATCTTCGAGGGCGACCGTTATCAGAGCATCCGTGTCCTGCGCGCGGTCAAAAACCGTTTCGGCTCGACGAATGAGATCGGCGTTTTTGAGATGCGCGATACCGGACTGACCGAGGTCGAAAATCCCTCGGCGATGCTGCTGGACGGCAGACCGGTCGGCGTCTCCGGCACATGTGTCTGCTGCATGATGGAGGGCAGCCGCCCGATTCTCGCGGAGATTCAGGCGCTCTGTACCAAAAGTACACTTTCGACACCGCGCCGCACGGCGACAGGGCTTGATTACAACCGCGTGTATATTCTGCTCGCGGTACTGGAAAAGCGGATCGGTCTGCGCGTTGCGGCACTGGATGTCTATCTGAATATTGTCGGCGGATTCCGGCTCGATGAACCGGCAGGAGATCTTGCCGTCGCCCTCGCGCTCTATTCCGCGATCATGAACAAGCCGATCCCCGAGACTTTCATCGCATTCGGCGAGATCGGTCTGGGCGGCGAGCTGCGATCAGTCTCGAATGCGGCACAGCGGATTCAGGAGGCAGAGCGGCTCGGCTTTACGGAGTGCATTTTGCCGAAGCAGACACTCCGCACTTTGCAGACCGAGCGTTTCACAATCCGGCTGCGCGGCGTTTCCAGCCTGCGCGAGGCATTTTCCGTACTGGAGGAATAAGGTGTCTCCGACGGATTTATAATGGGGGCGTTGCCCCAATCCCCCACTGGGGATACTATCATTTTATGTATGGATAAAAAGCGTTACCGGAGCGCCAATATAAAAGTTTTGGTCGAGCTTTTTCAAAAGCTCGCAGGTTTCCAAAGGGCGGCGCCCTTTGGTCGCACTCCGCAGAGTGCGAAATACCACTACGCAAGGAGCCCTGCGATAGAAGGCTCCCCTAAGTGAATTGCAGCGCAATTCACAGATTGATATGCAGGATTAAGTTTCTGCATTGTGCCCCTTTCCCGTCAAGAATCTCTATTCACTTTTACCGTCCCTTCCGAAATCATCAATAAGGATGTGAACACGCAGCATATGGCAAATATTTTCAGCGTCCGGCGCAGTGATCCGCCGGAAGAACAGATCAGCATTTCCGATCAGGGCACCGATGTCCTCATTCAGATTTTAGTGCTGGCAGCCTCAGCGCTTGCGGAGACCGATTCGCAGAAGCGCATGGCGGTCTGGCTGGCAGAGCATGACGCAACGCGCGGCACGGGCAGCATCGGCTTCTGCATTGCCGATATGCCGTGGGATCCGGCAGCCTTCGAGGCAGACCGGCAGTTCTGGGTGCGCGTGACAGACGCCGCCTCTCAGAAAACCGGCTGGGATACGCTGAATTTCCGCCCGAATGCGGAGCGCCTGATGCCGATGCTCGGATGGTTCCGCAAGCGGTTCTTCCGGCTCAAGGCGGAGGATATCAACCCCGATGCGCTCGCGGACTGGTGCGATGAAATGGACGACGACGATCCGACGCTGAACGGATTTCCGCGCTGCAAGCGGCACGGCGCCTATCTGACATGGTGCGGCTGCCGCATCTGCGGAAACTGACCGCGGAAGGAGCATCCGGATGAGCCTTCCGATTCCGTATCATCTGCGCGGCATTGCGGAGGAAACCGCCTGCACAAAGGATACTTTAACCTTGCAGCTCCGGTGTCCCTGCGGCTGTAAACTGTTCCGCATCTTTCAGAATACTTTGACCGCAGAGGAGCAGGCGCAGTGCAAGCCCTATGAGGATGCGGTCGCCGCAATGACATCCGGTACCGGATGGGCGCATCTGGCGGATTACATGCAGACAGGGGATCTGCGCGATTTCCGCCTGCCGGAAAAACCGGCGTTTGCCGATCTGAAGCACATTTCGGTACAGTGTACGGCATGCGGCGCAGAGACCGTGATTTTCGATAACCGGTATCACGGCTATGACGGCGCTGTCTGCGGCACGGAAATCCCTGCGGACTACGAGCCGCAGACGGAACAGATGCATGCCGCCTGCACCGTCCGGATTCAGCTCGGCTGCACGGTCAGTGAATCCGAATTTCTCGAGATCACCGACGGCGCGCCATTTACCGAAGCGCTGTTCTCGGAATGCTTCACGCAGATCGACATTGCCGCCCGTGACCGTGACGGTGTGCTGCATCCGGTTTTATAGGCGGAAATACGGGGAGGGTGACTGCTGTGGAAAAACTGTTTTCTGTCAAGCATATTATCTGTCTGCTCGGAAACAGGAACTATGAAGATTTTGACTTCCGGAACGGCTGTGCGTATGTGTATTCCCGTGAAGCAGGAGAGATTGTCATAGAAGCGCCGGACGGTCAGATTCCGGATCAAACTGCGAATCAGATGCTTGATGTGCTGAACAATCTGAATGACTGCACCGAAAAGGCACACCGCCTGCTCAAAGATGTAAAAATAGACCTTGAAGCCTATCCGCATGCACTGGACAAGGGCTTTGCAGTCTGCGGCATCTATTTCGGGCATTTCCGCTGGGGGCATGGGAATCATCCGGATGAAAACGGCTTTGTAATGACCTTCACAACAGTCGAATATTATCCTCTGGATTTTTCCGTAAAGTTTCATTATCCCGACAGGCATCCGTTCACGCTCGAAGCATGGGGATGTGAATAAGGAGTGACTGCTGTGTATGAATATGATTCCATAGAAGATGTCCTCTCCCGTTTGAAAAGCAGGGATCTTTCGCATTTTCGCTTCGCGGACGGCAAAGCATTTGCGGAGTTTTATACAGAGGAATGGGATGCGGTCGAAATCTGTGCGGATGCGCCCGATCATACGATTCCTGCGGAAACAGTCAAACGGATGCTTGATGTACTGAACAATCTTGATGCATACATCCGGAAGGCATACGGCTGGCTGAAAAATCTGAATACCAATGATAAATGGCTTGCACACAAGTATCCGCAGTGGTTTCCGGATGAAATGGATCAAATCTATGAGAAGGAACTGATATTATACGGGCTTCATTTCGGAAAAATCCGCTGGGGACATGATCCGAATCCGGTTGCAGACGGCTTTATGATTTCTCTTATGGAGCGCGATTGCGAGGGCTGGACATGGGTTTATACCGTGAAGTTTGTTCAGGAAGATATGCGTCCGGCTGCGGTCGAACGATGGATCAAAATATTCTAACCGCCAATTCACAGGATCTCCCGATCCTGAAAAATATATAAAGGAGTATCAATTATGCTTCAGCAGCTCAGAAAAACAAAAATCGTTTGTACGATCGGTCCGGCGACCGACAAGGACGAGGTTCTGCGCCAGATGATGCAGGCAGGCATGAATGTCGCCCGCTTCAACTTCTCGCACGCCGACTACGAAAAGGATCAGAAGCGCTTTGAGCAGGTCAAGCGCCTGCGCGAGGAGCTCGGTCTCCCGATCGCAACGATGCTGGATACGAAAGGCCCCGAGGTACGTCTGCGCACATTTCCGGACGGATCCGTCGAGATTCACGACGGCGATATGTACACGCTGACAACGCGCGACGTTCCCTGCGACGACAAGATCGGCAGCGTCAACTATCCGCGCCTGACCAAGGATGTCAAGCCCGGCGATACGGTCATGATCAATGACGGTCTGGTGGAAATGCGCATTGAACATGTCTCCGCGACCGATATCGAGTGCCGGATCATCCACGGCGGCACGCTCTCGAACCACAAATCCTGCAATTTTCCGGATGTCCACCTCTCGATGCCGTATCTCAGCGATGCGGATATGGAGGATCTGGAATTCGGCGCGAAGCTCGGCTTTGATTTCATCGCAGCAAGCTTTGCCAGAACTGGCGCGGATATCCGCTATCTGCGCAAATTTACGCAGAGCCTCGGCTGGTACGGTGTCCGCATCATCGCAAAGATCGAGAACCGCGAGGGCGTCAATAACATTGATGAGATTCTCGAGGCGGCGGACGGCATTATGGTCGCGCGCGGCGATATGGGTGTCGAGATCCCGTTCGAGCAGATCCCCGATATCCAGAAGAAGCTGATCCGCAAGGGCTACGAAGCAGGCAAGCAGGTGATCACCGCAACGCAGATGCTGGAATCCATGATCAACAATCCGCGCCCGACGCGAGCGGAGATCACGGATGTCGCAAACGCGATCTATGACGGCACGAGCGCGATCATGACCTCCGGCGAGACAGCCGCAGGTCAGCATCCGGTCGAGACGGTGCAGACAATGGCGCGCATTGCCCTGACCACCGAAAGCAGCATCGACTACAAGAGCGAATTTCTTGCGCGTATCGACGCAAAAGCGACCATTGCGGATGCAATCGCACACGCAACCGTCACGACCGCACATGACCTCGATGCAACGGCGATCGTCACCGTGACAAAGGGCGGCGAGACGGCGCGTCTGCTCTCGAAATACCGTCCGATGTTCCCGATCATCTCCTGCACGACGGATGAAATGGTGCAGCGTCAGATGAATATGTCATGGGGCGTGCATCCGCTGGTGATTGATGAGGAGAGCAGCACCGATGCGCTGTTCAAGCACGCAGTCGAAGCGACCTGCAAGGCAGGCTACGCAGAACCCGGTGATCTGGTTGTCATTACGGCAGGCGTTCCGCTCGGTGTCTCCGGCACAACGAACCTCCTCAAGGTTGAGGCGATCGAATAAGGCATCTGCGATGATTGATAATAGGGCGCTGCCCCAGACAATGCTAACAACTTAAGGCGCACACGGCGAAGCCGAAATAAAAGTTTTGGTCGAGCTTTTTCACCGCGCCGTGCGCGGCTCCGTATTGCTAAAGCAT
>JAGKVC010000058.1 GCA_021152595.1 Clostridia bacterium | reverse complement strand
GTATAAAATACCGACATATATAATTATATTGCGGAAAAATCATACAACTTTGTTAAGCAGATGCCCTTTATTGTCATGCAGACAAAAAGCAGCTCCCCGAAATCAGGGAGCTGCTTTGGTCTTATACAGACTTTTCAGATCGGATTTGATTCAGCGCTGCAGTGCTCACTGCTCCGGCTGATAGAGACCGGTGCCGAAGAACACGTTATTGAAGAACTGGCTTGTGCTCTCAGCGCCGAGGCACATATTGAAGATCGCGGTCGAGACACCCGGATTGCTGATCAGGTGATCGACATATTCCTGCGTGTTATTGTATCTTGCGATGCGCTGTTCTGCATCGAGATCCGGCGAGACGGTGGAAGCATCCAGCGTAATGCGGAAGCTGTCGTAGAGCATCTGGCTGATCGCGTCATCGACCTTGTAGGTCGAGACCTTGAA
Organism: Clostridia bacterium; assembly: GCA_021152595.1. Classification (GTDB taxonomy): domain Bacteria; phylum Bacillota; class Clostridia; order Oscillospirales; family Ruminococcaceae; genus Firm-04. The sequence continues at coordinate 16,714 of JAGKVC010000058.1, read as the reverse complement.
CAGTCCCAGTGTCCGGACTTCATCGAACCAGCCCGGTGTCGGCGGCTGATTTGCAAACTGTGCGTATTTGTCCTGAAGCGGACGGAGCGCATCGAAAGCTGCGATGTTCTCGTCACCGTTGATGCCGAGACCGTAGAACTCGATGTAGGAGATTCTGCTTTCGCCCATGAACATATAGTCCGTGGAGATCAGCGGGAGATCCTTGTTGAACGGTGTCAGGACGATTGTGCTCATCTGCTGGACGCCGTCTGTCTTCATGATCGAAAGATTGCCGTAGCCCTCGACTTCATATTGCTGAATATCGAAGTCCATGGTCACCATGAAGCCCGGTGCGAGCGGTGCCGTGACGCTGATATTGGAGAATTCACCGGCGTCAAGCTGTCTGACGTTATAATACTCCGAAAGCATGTTCAGGATATTGTCTGCTTCGACATCCATCATGTAGCTGTTGAATTTGGTGATGTAGGATGCCTTGGTTTCCCACTCGGTACCGACGGTATCTGCGTAGGATCTTCCGTAGTTCGCATTGACATTATTGGCATTGAGCGTGATGGTATCCGCGATAATTACAACATTGTTAAGGTTAATATTATTGGCAGTGATTGTGACGTTTCCGAGCGGCGCGTAGATCATACCGGTCAGGCTGACGTTATTGCAGTCGATCTCGATATCGCCGAATTCTGAATACAGCACGGCATTGTTGAAATTGCTGTTGTTGCCGCTGATGCTGATATCGGAATCAGCGCGGACCGATGCGTTCATATTGAGATTATCTCGGCTACGGCAGCATACAATATTATGTGAGCGTGGACGGCGGCGAGAAGCAGTCTATTATGGACAACTTCATCAGCGGCCTGCAGCCGAACACGGCCTATAGTCTTTCGTTCGTGAATTCCAGCGGCGAGCGCTTCGGTCTGAGAAAGTGGTCAACGCAATCCGCGAGCAGTCTCGCAATTATGAATACGGTATCTGTCACCTTCGGCGGTACGCTCGGACTCAATTACTATGTCACACTCGGCAGCAATATCCAGTACGCACCCGGCGCCTATGCTGAGTTCACGATCGGCGGCGTGACAAAGCGTCAGCTGTTCTCTGCCGCAACGACTGACAGCAGCGGCCGCACCAAGTTCACCTGCGACATCAATGCATTGCAGATGAGAGACAATATCAACCTCAAGCTCTATAACAGCAAAGGTCAGCCGTACACCATGTATTCCAAAAAGGGTGTTGATCTGACAGAAAGCGGATTGGATTATTCTGTCGCTGCATACTGCAACACCATTATATCTACAAGCACAAACAGCAAGATGGTAAATCTTGCGAAGGCAACGCTCGATTACGGCGCAGCTGCACAGCTTTATTTCAACTACAATGCAGCCGGATTGGCTGTCAGCAGCGATGTGACCAATGTGAATGCAAATGTGTTCGATCAATATGCGGTAAGCAAGTCCGGCACGCAGCCGTCAGGCATAAGCAAAGTCACAATGTCTGTTGTTTTTGATTCCGATAATTCATTAAAGGTCTATTATTATTACAACTCAGGCATAAATCCTTTTCGCTACACCTATTACATTGACGGCAAAGAAGCAACTCTGAAAGATAATGGTAACGGCTATTATCTTGAAGTACCGAATATTGCTTCCAATAAGCTGAACAACGCATTTACATTTACTGTCAAAGATAACAAATCGACTTTCGATATCAAAGCAAGTGTTCTGAGCTATGCAAAAAGCCTCGCAAAAAGTACAGATACCAACAAGCAGAATCTTGCAAAATCGCTGTACCTGTATAATCAGGCCGCAGCAGCTTATGCAAAATGATCTGAACAGCAACAAACTTGAAAGGAGGTGAATACCATGGAGAAGTACGAAAAGCCCGTCATCGAAATCGTTGAATTTGATGCAGAGGATGTTATCACAACCAGTCCGACGTCCGGTAATCCGCCGGAAGGTGAAGAGGTTGAGATCTGATAATCCAAATGAAGAGCATCATCCTGTTTCGGGATGATGCTTCTTCATAGCAATGAAAAGGTGAAACATGAAATATTTATTTGGAATACTCATTATATCCGGCATCCTGCTGACAGGCTGCGGCAGAGAAGAATCCTCTGTTCCTGAAGCATCCGGATCATCACAGACGGAAACCACAAGCAGCACATCGACAGAGCATACAAATGCTGAGACGACTGTTTCACATGAGGAAACAATTTCAAAAGCAGAATCCACAGAAACTGCCACGGTCGAAGACAGCCGAGAAGAATATGAGATCGAACCGGAAATTCTGCCGGATGCTGCAGCAGATGATACTGCGGGTGAGCAGGAATACAGTCAGGAGCAGGATCATACCCTCATTTTCCCTCCGGAAGGTGAGGAAATCGACCCGTTTCAATAAATGCATATGAAAGCGAGAAGAAACATGAAACTGAATCCGAAATTTTTGACGCACGAAACCAAAGGCGAGCATATCACCGTGTCTACAGCAGGAACAAAGTTCAGCGGGCTGATCCGCAGCAATCCGACTGCTGCCTTTATCATCGAATCACTGAAAGCCGAAACAACGGAAAGTGAGATCGTGGACAAGCTCCTTGCGAAATATGATGTTGACCGCCCGACTGCCGAAAAGGACGCAGCCGATATGATCGGCAAGCTCCGTTCCATTGGGGCTGTTATTGATGAATAAGTCGGCGAAAGACCTCATCTATCTGCTGAGCTGCGCGGTGAACGGCATCACACCTGACAAAGCAAGCGTGCAGGCGATGAATCTGGAACAGCTCTATCAGCTTGCAAAGGCACATTCACTGCGGGCAGCGGTGTATATCGCTCTGCGGTCGGCAGATGCAAAGGACGTGAACTTTCAGCAGGCGTATAACAAGGCTGTCCGCAAGAATGTCCTGCTCGACGTGGAGCGAACGGCTATATTTGAGCGCTTTGAACAGCAAGGCATCTGGTATATGCCGCTGAAAGGCTCGATTCTGAAAGAACTGTATCCCGAAAACGGGATGCGTGAAATGGCGGACAACGATGTTCTCTATGACAGCACAAAGCAGGCAGAAGTAAAGAAGATTATGCTTTCAATGGGCTATTCTGCGGAGAGTGTCGGCAAAACACACCATGATGTGTATATGAAACCGCCCGTGCTGAATTTTGAACTGCATACACTGTTGTTCAGGGCTGCAAGTGATTTTTATGCTTATTATCAGAATCCGAAACGGCTTATGATCCCCGATGAAGGCAGCAAATACGGCTTTCATTTTTCCGATGAGGATTTCTATGTGTATATGCTTGCTCACGAATACAAGCACTTTTCAGGCGGCGGCACAGGGCTTCGTTCGCTGCTTGACTGCTATGTATTTCTGCAAAATAAGCGTGATTCACTTGATTGGGCGTATATCCGCGGGCAGACGGAACAGCTTGGACTGACCGGCTTTGAGCGTGAGCAGCGTGAGCTTGCGGAAAAGGTTTTTTCGTCGGTGACATTTCCGGAACTGACGGAGCATGAACAGGAACTGCTCGACTATTTTCTGACCTCCAAAACATACGGAACAACATCAAGGGCGGCAGAGAATACGATCAGAAAATACCAGTCAAAACTCCGCAGCAAGTCGAGATTCCGGTATCTGTGGGCAAGACTGTTTCCGGAACCGAAATATATGGAACAGAATTTTTCGTTTTTCTGCCGGCACAAGCTGCTGCTCCCGATCGGCTATTTATGGCGGATCATTCGTGCGCCATTCATCAGAAAAGAGAAAATCAAGGCTGAAATGAAGGCATTGAGGAAATATGATAACAAGAAAGTATAAAATAGCGGACAAGGTTGTCAGTGTCACGTCGATCTATGACGAAGTGCACGAATACTGTGCCGAATATCAGACCGATGAAAATGCCGATTATTCTGTGATGACCGCGCAGGCGGATATTGACTATGAGCGGGAGAAATCTGCGCGTGAGGATGAGATCGAGGGAATCCCTGTCCGGCATTTCTCCGACGGCTATCTGGAAGAACTGGCAGTTTATCGCAGAATCGCGGAGAAAATGATAGAATTTGATACAGTCCTGTTTCACGGCTCCGTTATTGCCGTGGACGGCGCGGGCTATCTGTTCACGGCAAAGTCCGGCACAGGCAAATCCACGCATACAAGGCTTTGGCAAGCGTATTTCGGTGACAGGGCTGTTATGGTCAATGATGACAAACCACTGCTGAAAATCACGGACAGCGGCGTTACTGCATACGGTACGCCCTACAACGGCAAGCACAGGCTTGGCAGCAATATCTCCGTTCCGCTGAAAGCGATATGTATTCTCACACGGTCTGCGGAGAATCACATTGAAGCAATCACAAGAGAACAGGCATACACAATGCTCCTGCAACAGGTCTACCGTCCTGCGGATATGCTGAAAATGGCGAAAACGCTTGAATTAGTGGACAGACTTGCAGACAGTGTGAATTTCTATCGCCTCGGCTGCAATATGGATATTTCGGCGGCAAAGGTCGCATTTGAGGGGATGCAATGACTTACGAAGAATATCTGGAACAGAATGGTGAAATGACCTATACCAACCGCGGAATCAGTATGCTGCCGCTGCTGAAGCAGGGACGGGATCTGTTTACGATCAGGAAAAAAGGCGCGGAACGCTGTCAGAAATATGATGTTGTATTGTACCGCCGTCCGCCGGAAAGCTATGTGCTGCACCGGATCGTCGCGGTGCGTCCGGATGACTACATTCTGCTTGGGGATAATTGTCTGAACAAAGAAACCGGTATTACAGACCGTGACATTATCGGCGTGATGACAGGATATGTCCGAAAGGGAAAAGCGCACAGCACCGATGATTTCGGATACATGCTCTACAGCAGATGGATTGTTCTGACTTATCCCGTAAGGCGGATGTGCAAGCTGATAAAATCAAAGGTGCTTCAGATCATAAGGCAATGAATAATCATGCAATCAAATGGCTTTATGCCGTTCCCGAAAAGAAAAAGCTCTATATCCTCGCTTTGATGACTGTACAGGCTCTCAACGGCGCAAGCGGTGTGCTGTACGCGCTGCTGCTGCGGAATATCGTGGACAACGCGACGGCACACGATAAATCCGGATTCTGGCGTTATACCCTCCTGACCGTCCTGCTTGTTGTCGCTCAGATCGGTATGAGGGCAGTCATTCGCTGGCTGAATGAACTGTCAAAAGCGACTTTTGAAAACATTTTCAAGGCTCGGCTGATGCGGAATATCCTACGAAAAGACTTTGCAAGCGTGAATGCCGTTCATTCGGGTGAATGGCTGAACAGGCTTACCAATGATACTGTTGTGGTCGCAGACAGCTATGTTGAGATTCTGCCCGGACTGGTCGGAATGGTGGTCAAGCTCATGAGTGCGGTCATTATGATGATCGTCCTCGACTGGCGGTTTGCCTGTGTTCTGCTCCCCTGCGGTGTACTGCTGATCATATTCACTTATGCTTTCCGCAAGGTGCTGAAACGTCTGCACAAACAGGTGCAGGAGCGTGACGGCAAGCTCCGCATCTTTTTGCAGGAGCATATCGGCAGTATGATGATGATACGTTCCTTTGCAACCGAACAGCAGACGGAGATGCAGGCAAGCGAAAAGATGACACAGCATAAAACCGCAAGAATGCGCAAAAACCATTTCTCCAACTTCTGCAATATCGGCTTCGGCTTGGCGATGAACGGAATGTATCTGTTCGGCGTTTGCTATTGCGGATACGGCATTTTGCTCGGAACTATCTCATACGGCACATTGACCGCTGTCACACAGCTTATCTCGCAGATACAGTCACCGTTCGCAAATATCACGGGTTATCTCCCGAGGTTTTACGCAATGACGGCAAGTGCGGAACGACTAATGGAAATTGAGAGCTTCCGGAATGACAGCGAAAAAACAGCGCTGGATATTGATACGGTCAAAGCGTATTACTCCGATTCATTCAAATCATTCGGCCTGAAAAATGCAGATTTTACTTATTATCCTGCGGTTGACAGTATTAAGGATTTGTCGAAGGATAATCAACCTGTGGTACTGAACAATATCAGCATTGAGATCGGCAAGGGCGAATATGCGGCGTTCACGGGACACAGCGGCTGCGGAAAATCCACGGTGCTGAAACTGCTGATGAGCATTTATCAGCTTGACGGCGGTGAGCGTTATCTGACCGATAAGCAAGGCACAAAATCGCTGACGGCTGAATGGCACAGATTGTTTGCTTATGTTCCGCAGGGCAATCAGCTCATGTCCGGCACGATTCGTGAGGTTGTGTCTTTCGCTGACAAGGCAGATATGCGGAATGATGAGCGTATCAACAGGGCTTTGCATATTGCCTGCGCTGATGATTTTGTATCGGAGCTTGAATCCGGCATTGACACGCTGCTCGGTGAGCGCGGCACCGGTCTTTCCGAGGGGCAGATGCAGCGGATCGCAATTGCAAGGGCGATATTCAGTGACAGCCCGATACTGCTCCTGGATGAAGCAACCTCGGCACTCGATGCTGATACGGAAAAGCATTTGCTCCAGAATCTCAGGTGTATGACGGATAAGACCGTTGTGATCGTCACACATCGCCCTGCGGCTTTGGAGATATGTGACAGGGTGATTGACTTCACAAACATAACAGACCGTCCGGAGCGCGCATAAGCCCTCTGCGCCGGTTTTCCTATGCCGGTAACATTCGCCCCAAAAACTGATTTTGAAATGTCCGGAAACACGAAAGGAGAACGAAACATGAAAGAACAGATCGAAAGAATTGAATGCGGAACCGATGACGGTGCGTTCTATACGCTGATATGCAATCATGATATCATTACTCGCCGGAACGGAGAAACCGACACAAAAGCACCGATTCTGGATGAGGATCTTGACCGGCTGCTGGAGCAGGTCTGCAAGCTGATCGAGGATAATCCGGATGCAAAGCCGGTTCTCGAGCCGTATCACAGTGCGGTTTATCTGCGCGGCAATGAAGCATCCCCGATTCCGCTGCCCTATTCAAAGCTGAATCAGCTGATGGCAGATGCGTGGTTCGACGCGGAAAGACTGCTCGCATCTTTTAGAGAAACGCAATTTGCGGGCGCTGTGGCGTGCCCGCAGGGACCGTCTGCTCCGTTCGATATGGGTATGATGCCGTTTATGGTAATGAATACGGAAGAGACGGCACAAAAACAGGCAGAAATGATCGAGCAGCTCCATGCGAAAGGGATCGACGAAGCGGCAGAAGAACAGAGAAAGCGCGGTTTCCGGATCGACAACGAAACATGGAACTGCGGATGCGGTCAGCAGGGACTCCGCGGTAAATTCTGTCCCGAATGCGGAATGCCTGCGCCGCCGCTGATTCCGGAAACATGGAACTGCCCGAACTGCGGCACAAAGGAACTGCACAGCAGATTCTGTCCGAACTGCGGCACACCGGCACAGTGAGAAACGATGGTTTATCAGGTATTGATTGCGGATGATTGCCGCATGATCCGTCAGATGTTCGGGGAGATGCTGAAAAGCGCCGGAGACCGTTATTCCCTCGCCGGAACCGCTGAGAATGCAGAGCAGGCAGTCGCATTCTGCCGTTCGCATCCGGTCGATCTTGTTATCATGGATGTGGTCATGAGTACCGGAAAGGACGGGATCCAAGCGGCGTCTGTCATCAAGGAAAGCATTCCGCAGACAAAGATCCTGCTTGTGACATCCATGCCGGAGCATTCTTTCATCAAACGCGCGAAAGCTGCCGGGATCGAGAGCTTCTGGCATAAGGAATTACAGGACGCGCCGCTGCTGGATGTCCTCGACCGGACCATGCACGGTGAATCGGTCTACCCTGCACAGATGCCGGCAGTGTGGTTCGGGAATACCGTCAGCACAGGGCTGACAGCACGGGAACTGGATGTTCTGCATGAGCTGGTCGGCGGCGCATCCAATGCAGAAATTGCAGAAGCACTCGGTATTTCAGAGCGCAGCGTCAAGCAGCATATCACCGGTATGCTGAATAAAACCGGATTCAAAAGCCGTTTGCAGCTGGCTGTTCGGGCACGAGGCGGCGGGCTTGCGATCAATGACAACGATGATGCCTGACGCATCACTGAGCGCCGGTATTGTTTATATTATACAATGGCAGTATCAGAATTGCACATCAAATATACGAAAGACCTGCCCTTTTGTACGATGCGGCATTCTGAAGAAAATGTTATACTGAATCTGTATGCAGTTATCAACTGCAAAATGATAGGAGGAATTCAAACATGAAAATGAAGAAACACTTGCAGCGTTATTCGTACTGACAATGGCAGCAGGACTTGCAGCCTGCGGAGAAACCGGCGGGACAACCGATTCCGGCACTGAAGCTGAAAGCACTGTTGCCGAGAGCAGCACCGCTGCGGAAAGCGCTGAGGAGAGTCAGACGGACAGCGCCGAATCTGAAGGCAGCACAGCAGATGAATACTCTGCGGAAAGCAGCGAGACCGCACAATCCGGCGCATATCAGATGGTATCTTTTTCCAGTGAGCATGAGCCGCTCGGCATCAAATTTGATTATGCGCTCCCGAAGCTCGAAAACTATGATCCCACGCCGGATGATGCCAGAAATCCGGACTATTTCAACTACGGTGTCACATATCATTACAAATACCGCACCGATGATGAGGCGCTCTACGGCATCCGCGCGGATGTCTATGCCGGTATCTATAATGCTGAAAACGCCGCCGGTTATTACAAAGCAAAAGAGGGGCAGCAGACCGATAAAACTGAAAACGGCTACGGCCTGCAATACTACATTGATGAAAAAGAGGACAGTAAAAAAGACACGAACGGCAAGCATTTCTACGGGCATATTTCGGTTTACGGCGAAACCTACCGTGACGCCGTGCTTTGCTGCTCAGTCATGTTCGAGACATATGAATCTGATCTCTCCAACGATGAACTGGAAGAGCTCATGCTCGCAACAGCAAATTCGATCAAGTTCACAGACTGGGACGAGAATGCCCTGCTGACTGATGACGGCAGCCTCATTTCCTATCAGCATCACTGCACAGTTCCGGCAAAAATGACAATCGCAGGTGCAGAGTGCGAGGCAAAGCTCGAAACACAGGGCTCTGATCCGCTGGTTTATACCAATGTTATCGAGGACAGCAGTCTGTTCCGCGTCAGCATTGATCCGTTCCTGCTGGTCGGTTCCTCTTTTGAAAACGCAAAGGAAAAGGATAAGTATACACCTGCAGCCGTCAACGGCTGTGATGCACTTTATGCATTTGATGAAAACTCTGCAACCGGCGAATTCATGATTAAGATCAGCGACGATCATATCGAAAAAGTTGTGATCTCCGTTCCTTCGATGGCAAACGGTTCCATGAGCATGGACGGCAAGAGCTTCTTTGATGTCCGCAAAGAGATCGCAGCAGATCCGGAGGCTGCCAAAGCGAAGTATAACGAATTTGCAAACGATTTTGTCAAGGCATGGATTCCGGATGCGGAATAATCTGTCATGATGAAGCAGGAGTTGTTGCATCTGTGCAGCGGCTCCTTTCAGAAAGGGATACGGCAATGTTGAAACAAAGAAAAGTATTCGGAATCACACCCGCCTTACTGACTGTGTGCTGTCTGACCGCCTGCGGAAACGAACCTGCGGTTCAGACGGGAAACAGCAGCATTGCTGAGGAAACAACTGCTGTGATAATTGAAACAACAGCCGTGAAGACTGAAACAACTGAAAACACAACCGCAGCAGCCGAAACTGTGACAACTTCCGGCACAGCTGCGGAATCAACGGCTGAAAGCATGACGGCAGCAACTTCTGCTTTTAACGGCGAAATTGTCGGAAACAAGCTCCCGACGCCCGGTGTTCACGATTTCACGCTTCCGGCAGACTGTCCTTATGACTTTGACAGAATCTCTTTCCTTGCCAAAAGATTCTATTTGCAGCAAACCGGCAGGAGCGTACAGCATGCAGAGGCAGAAAAGCTGGAGGGGAATCTTCTGACGATACACCTCTATGATATTGAGGAATTCCGCCCGCTGGATTATGCATATTACTATGTGGATTATCACGATCTCAAGGGCACAGATGAGGACGGGAATCCGGTTGAACTGGAATCAACTGCCGCTATTTCTGATGCTGCACTGAATTGTATTGATTTCGGAGACTGCGGAGGTGCCGCATTGTATCTCGGTCAGATGAATGATGACGAAGATTTTGATCCATACTGCATCAAGGGCGCGCTGAAGCTGCCGGTCAATGCCGGAATCGCAGAGAAGTACCCCTTTCTCACAGATATTCCGGAGGAGAATTATGTCTCACCGGTCGGCGGTGCCAAGGGGGCATCTGAGCTTTGGATGATTATTCCGCGCCCGACCGGTCAGAAAACAGCAATCAGGGTGCTGAACTTTGATCCGCAGACCGGTGATCCGCTTGGTCTTGTCTTTCAAAGCGCAGAGGATACACCGTTCATTCTCGCCTGCAATGCATCGGGAAAACCGGACTGTGAGATCACCTTTATTCCGGAAATGACCGGTGTGCAGCAATCATTCAAAGTATATCTCAGTGAATCGACCTATGACCCGATGTGTACAGACAGCAAAATTAAAATACTGAATGAACGGAGGAAATCATAATGGCACAGAATTCAACGCAGATGTGCTGCCCGAACTGCGGCGGCACGATGGAATTTGATCCGGCAGCCGGAAAACTGAAGTGTATGTTCTGCGATTCTGTATTCACACAGGAGGAATGCGCGGCGTTTTTCAGCGAGCAGGAATCGCAGGAGACTGCAAAGCAATCCGGCAGCGACTGGGGCAGCGATGCCGACGATATGAAGGCATATTCCTGCAACACCTGCGGCGCGGAGATCCTTGCCGATGAGAATACGGGTGCATCGCGCTGCCCGTACTGCGGCAATCCAACGATCATGGAGGCGCAGTTTACCGGCGCAGCAAAGCCGGATTTCGTAATCCCGTTTGCATTCAACAAGCAGCAGGCAATGGAGAAGTATAAGGAATACTACGAAAAGAAAAAGCTGCTGCCGAAAGCATTTCTGGACGGCAATCAGGTCGATGAAATTCAGGGCGTGTATGTGCCGTTCTGGCTTTTTGACGGTGCGGTCACAATCGACGCGGAATATGAAGCCGCGGATAAGGAAGATACGCCGACAGAGACAATCCGCCGCATTTACCGTGCAGAACGCCGCGGCACAATCTCCTTTGAGAATGTGCCTGCGGATGCATCAAAGCGGATGCCGGATGCAATCATGGATTCGGTCGAGCCGTTCAGATTTGACGAGCTCAAACCGTTCAATATGATGTATCTGCCGGGATTTCTCGCGGAAAAATTCGATGTCGAGGGCGACGATGATCTGGAGCGTGCCGAAAAGCGCGTCATCTCAACCGCAAAATCGAAAACACAGGCAACTGTCAAGCACAATGAGGTTCACGAAAAGCGCGGAAACTTCACCGTCAATTACACAAAGAAGAAATATGCGCTGCTGCCTGTCTGGTATCTGACAACCAGCTGGAACGGCAAACAGTGGAGCTTTGCCATGAACGCACAGACCGGAAAATTTACGGGCGATCTGCCGGTCAATTACGCAAAGCTCGGCATTGTGACCGCACTCGCCGCGATCATTCCGGGTATCCTGCTCTGGCTGCTGATGAAGAGCATTCCGGTCGCTGTGATCGCTGCGCTGATTCTCGCGCTGATTGTATTTTTCGGCGGAAAGGGCAGTATGCGTCCGGTTCACAATGCATCGCAGGCGAATGACTATATGGACAAGCAGGTGCGGCTGGTGTATTCGCAGGATCATTTTGTCCGCACAGAACGCAAGCCCAAGGAGCAGCGTCCGGCAGAACCGGCAAAATAAGATATTCTGCGATCTATGTCCGCCGTTCCGTAGCGGACAGGGATAACAATTCGCTGTCCATTGAATCGCAGAAGGAGGATTGTATCAGATATGTTTGTCGATACTACGAGGGTTTTATTTAGCCCGAGGAGAGACTAAATAGCAGAAAAGCGGCAGACCAGTATGGTTTGCCGCTTTATTATTAAAAACCGAAGCATGATTCCGCCCAATATCCGGCAGCACATAGAAATCACCCTCTTTAGCGTGAACAAGTGTGCCGTTATTCCTTATAAACATAGGCATCCGAAATTACGGTCACCCATTTGCAGCCGTCTGCAAATCGTAAAATATACGAAATCTCACTTTCATCGCTGTCGCAAATTACGTATCCTTCTTTCAGCATTTTTTGGCAAAACAGATTGGCAAATTGGCTGGGGGATGAAATGATTGGCGTGTAAATCTGTGTGGAAGTACAAAACAATCCCATATAAAGCCCTCCTGTGTAATATTTCATGGTGATATATTCGCTGTCGGAAACGGAGGTATAATGAAACAGACAGTATGCGCCGTCGCAATCAGAAAGGCGGCGGTCAGATGAATATTCAGGAACATCAAAGTTGACCGGTTGTTGACCAATCAGCAAACCTGACCGATGAAAATGCCCGAAAACATCGCAATTTCGCGATGAGGGTTGAAATTTCACGGTTAATTTGCTATAATGACTGCGAAGTGGAAAAAAGATGTAACCTGAACTGCATGTTTTCCGTTATTTTAAGTGAACCGTCATGAAGGCGGTGATCAGATTCCGGAATTTGATAATGGAAACTGAAACATGCAGCCTGTAACCCGAACAACAACTTGCCCTTGTTTCAGTGAATAGACGAGGAGGTGGTGCCCGATGACTGACACGCAGATACTGGATCTGTTCGCAGCACGCGATGAACGTGCAATCGAAGCGGCAAAAAAGCAATATGAAAACGGATGCTTCAAAATTGCGCTGCAAATTCTGCGCCGGCGCGAGGATGCTGAGGAAGCTGTCAATGATATGTGGCTGAAGGTCTGGGATTCGATCCCGCCTGCAAGACCGGAACGCCTGTTTGCATATCTTTCATCGGCGGTTAAAAATTGTTCGCTGGATCTGCTTGCAGCGCGGAATGCGAATAAGCGCGGCGACGGTGAATATCCTGCGGCGCTGGATGAGCTTTCTGAATGTATCGCTTCCAAGGACAATCCGGAGCAGCAGGTGGATGCCAAGCTCCTGCGCGATGCGATCGGAAGATTCCTCGACGGTATCTCCGCAGATGCACGGACGATTTTTGTAGAGCGCTATACAAGACTGACACCGATCAGTGAGATCGCAGACAAATTCGGTATTTCAACCAGCAAGGTCAAAATCTCACTGATGCGCACCCGAAACAAGCTCAAAACTTATCTGAAAAAGGAGGGTTGGATATGACATCAAAAGATCTGCTTGAAGCTGCAATGCGTCTGGATGATAAATACATTCAGGAAGCTGACGCCCGCGCTGCAGGTGTCGTACCGTCAAAGCGGAGTAAAATCCGGATCATCACCGGAATGACCGCGGCGGCTGCCTGCCTGACAGCAGTTGTCGGATTCCGGATCCACAATATCGGTATGACAGAGCAGAGCAGCACGGCAGAATCCGAGGTCGCAGAAATGACGGAATCCGAAACAACGGCACCTGAAGCAGCGGAATCCGAAACCACGAGATCCGAAGCGAAAGAAGCCGGAACAACGGAGACGCCCTCTGTGACAGACATCTCCTCTAAAGCGGAAAAGCCGCAGGTTGTTACCTCGGTTGCCGCGCTTGCAGAAAAAGCCGGAAAGGGAACCGCACACGCAGTCACAGCGGCGGCACCTTCCGGTAAAACGACAAAAAAGAATACGACAACTAGTACGACGAAAAAAACAACCGCACCGGTCACAACAACGACCACAGCCGCCAAAACATCCGGAGAGACGAAGAAGCCGGTTCAGTTACAGATTGTATTTGAGAAGCTTCTGGATTACGGTGTAATCGGAAACTATCATATGGAGCTGCGGGAAAACGGCAAGCTCCGCTTTACCGGTCCGACCTTCGATCCGGATATGGAAGAAGTTGAAATGGGTATGGTCGTGCTTGCGGAAGGAACCGGTACCGTGGATTACGATGCTGTGCTTGTCAGAGAGAAAACCGGAGCTGAGGCTGTATTCAGCAAATTCCGCGTGAACTATGACAAGCAAAAGGTTGAATCCGTTACGGACAGTGCGGATGCTGCATTAACAGAGATCACCCATGTGGATGTGTCAAAAATCATGCCGTGGGATTCCGGTCACCGGACGCAATTCCATTTCCTGACAGAGGAAAACAAGCTGACCAGAGAAATCAAATTTATGATTCCGCGCAGTGCAAAGGGCAGCTTTGAGATCAAAGCGGTTGCGGATAACGGATTAGATGAAGCGAGCAGCAGGTTCTCAGGCGCATCTGAGGATGTTGTTGCGGTCGAGCTGAATAATGTCGGCTATGCCGATTATCTGTTCTCGCTGTCCAATCTGGAGAACGGCAAAACAGTTCCGCTTTTCCGTGAACAGTTCAATTTTGACTCAAATCGCTTTGAGGTCTGTGAATACTCCGGCTTCCGTGCCGGCAGCTATGGCGCGTATGACAGATATCTGTTTGATGCATTCTGTCAGGTGGACGGTATTGATACAGAAACAGTCTATGGCGGCGATTTTGATTATGACGGCAGAATCACAGCCGCAGATCATCTGATGGCCGAGGTCATCTGGAAAGCGGACAAAGAAAACGTGCTGGATATGCTGCCGCTGTCAGAAGAGCTGCTGGCGCGTGCGGATATTCTGCCGCCTCCCGGCGTGATGAGTGATCCGTCTGCTTACCCCTGTTTGCCGCTTTATGATAATGAGCGCGAAGCAATCAGAAATACATGGGCGGTGATCCGTGACTGCGGATGCAGCGGACTCAGTGTTGAGGGCTATCTTGCGAACAGGGAATACTATGACGGACTGGAGCAGCAGTATCAGGCGGCAAACTGGGAAGCTGCGAAAGATCAGATCGACTGGACACAGCTTGGTCTGAGTGCTGTGCCGACCTACGAAGAATTCCTGATGCTGACAAACGATGAATATATGTGGGCGCATACAGACGACTGGGAGTCGCTTTCTCCATATGAAGAAGAGGTACGGATTCAGGATTGCTATGAGAAGTACCTGACCTACGAAGCGATGAGACAGAAGCTGACACCGGTCTCTGCGGAAGACAATGTCTCCCGTAAGGTATACGATTATATCATGGGTCTGGTATTGCAGAAATACGGTTATCAAGCCCCCGATGCGCAGGATCCCCCGACATGGGAAGAGCTCCTTAGCATGATCGAACAATTCAGGGATCAGTAAAATCTGATCAAAACGGGTTATCCCCTCTGCATTCAGCGCAGAGGGGATTGTTTTTGGCGTAGATCCGTATAATCCGGAAATGAGATGCAATATATCATTGACAATCCGGAGCGGCTGTGTTATAATAAAATTATGGTCCGCAGGGGGCGCGGACTGATCATTACGGTTTTATAAATTTAGGAGGGGTAGCATGAAGCAAAAAACGATCAAAGCGGCTGCATTTCTCGCTGCCGCAATGCTGACGGCATCCGTACCGCTTGCCGTTCAGAACAAAGCATGGCTGACAGAGCCGGTCCGTGCATATGCGGATGATGCGTATGTTAATGGTGAAACGAGCGATTTTTATTATTTGAAGTATTCCGATCATATCGAGATTTCCAGCCTCAAGGAGTCGGTCAAGGATCTGAAAATTCCGGCGGAGATCGACAGCCTGCCGGTTACGAAGATCACGATGTCAGTCGGCTCGTTCAGCGAGATCACAAGCCTGTCGATTCCGGAAACAGTCACGGAGATCGGACCGTATGCGTTCAGCTATTGCAAGCAGCTCAAATCCCTGACGCTGCCGGACAGCATGGAGCATGTTGCGTTTCAGGCATTTGAGCAGTGTACTTCGCTTTCCGAGATCAATTTCCCGGATCATCTGGTCAAGACCGGTGCTTTCACATTTGACGGAACACCGTGGCTCGAGGCACAGCGCAGGAAGGATCCGCTTGTTATTATCAACGGCGCACTGGTGGACGGCCGCTCCTGCAAGGGTGATGTCACCGTACCTTCCAGCGTCAAATATGTTGCAGACGGCGCATTTGAGAAGAACAAGGATGTGACATCTGTTGTCATTCCGGCAAGCGTCAAGGAGATCAATGCAAGCACATTCTGGTACTGTGATAATCTGGTCTCCGCTGAGCTGAACGGCGCAGAGCATATTGATTTCGGCGTATTTGCAGCCTGCAACAAGATCAAGGATATCAAGATCTCCGGCAATCTGAAGTCGATCGACGTCAGAGCATTCTGTGATAATGAAAGTACCGCAACGATCACATTCTATGGCACCGAGGATACATGGAACAAGGTCGATAAGGATGCGGATGATCCGTTCCTCAAGCGTGCGAAAATGGTCTTTGATCCGAACGGCGGTCCGAGTGATGTGGAGGAGGTTCGCGGCGACATCAACAAGGACGGCAAATGCGACAAGAGCGATGCATCCCTGCTGCTGAACTGGCTGCTGACCAAGCCGAACACCACGCTGGCGGACTGGCAGGCAGGCGACATGAACAGCGACGGCAAGCTGACCTCTGCGGATCTCAGCGCACTGAAGCTGTACATCTTTGAGAACAAATAATTCTGAATATGCAAAAGCATCTCCCGTGTGATTCGGGAGATGCTTTCAGCCTGTCGAAAAAGTCCAGCGAAAGCTGGGCTTTTTCGCATTTATGTGGTATAATATAGGTGAAGGGAGCTGAGTAGAATGCTGAGCGAAAACA
>JAGKVC010000231.1 GCA_021152595.1 Clostridia bacterium | reverse complement strand
ATGCTCTGCGCCTGCTCCGAAAGCTTTTCAAGATAGACAGTGTTCGGAAGCTTTGTGTGCATGGAGCCGGAAAGCACAACCTCGCGCACCGATGCCGGAAACGTCCGCTGAATCTGGCTTTGCTGCGGCAGATAGCCGATCTCATTGCGCTTCAATCCGTCTCCGAATTTCAGCGTGCCGCCGTCCGCCTGCTTGAGTCCGAGCAGGCATTTCATCAGGGTACTTTTACCGGAGCCGTTTTCACCGACGATGCAGAGGTAATCGCCTTTTTCTACGGTAAAGCTCAGATGCTCCTGCACCGTCAGCGTCTCATACCGCAGCGTGAGATCCTCACAGGTGATATATGCCATGTCAGTTCAGCGCCTCCTCGATCGCGTCCAAGTTTTCAGTCATGAGCTGCTGATAATGCATCCCGACATCATAATCCATGCGTGAAACATTGTTGCAGGATTGCAGCATCAGCGCTTGCGCACCCGTCGCAGCTGAGACGGCATTGGCGATCTTCTGCGACGAATTTTCAAGATAAAACACCGTTTTGATATTTTCATCCTTGACTTTGTTGATCAGGAATGAGAGCGTCGCAGGCGATGCATCCGTATCGCTGCTGCATCCGGAAAATGCCGCATAATAGTTCCAGCCGTAGGCTTCCGTCAGATAGCGGAACGGGAATCTGTCCGCAAAAATCAGCGTATCGCGCTCTGCATTGTCATGGATTTCCCTTGCGCGCTGATCCAGCTCCAGCAGTGCTGCATGTACCTTTTCATATGCAGCATCGCAATTCTCCTTTTCCTTCGGTGCAATTTCATTGAGACCGCCCTGAATCGCCGTCAGCATTTTATCCGCATTAAGCGGTGCTGTCCAGATATGCTCGTCGATCTCGCCTTCCTCGTGATCCCCGTCATCATGCTCCTCTTCCGGCTCCATGCCCTCGACAGTCTCCTCATCGAGCAGATCCACGCAGTCAAACATGCGGAGATTCTTCTTTTTGGTGCGGCTTGTCTCAATGAGCTTTTCCGCCCATGTTTCGGATGTTCCGCCGATATAGATGAACAGATCACAGCTCTGCACCGCCGCAGCATCCGCAGGCGTCGGCTCATAAGAATGGCTCTCGCCGCCCGGCGTCAGCAGCAGCCTGACATCGACAGGCTTCTCATATTGTGCCGTAAGCTGCTTTGCAAAATCATAGGTCGTATAGACAGTCGTGACAACGGTCAGCGTATCGGATTTACCGCCGCCGCATCCGGAAAGCATGACGCCGCAGAGCGTCATTGCAGCAGCAAGCGAAAGAATTTTAAGCGTTTTCAGGTGTTTCATTCGTTGTCCCTTCTTTGGTTTCGGTTTGAGATGCGGCACTGCATGCGCCGCAGATTCCGTAAAAAACAGTGCGTGCCGGATTAATGATAAAATCATGCTCCGCCGCAACATGGTGTGCGATTTCATGCAGATGATCGCAGTTCAGATGTACAAGCGTCCCGCAGACCGTGCATTTCAGATGAAAATGATTATGGCAGGTTCCGGCTTTTGCCTCTGCCCCCGCATACTGCCAGCAGGCACTTCCGCGGTCGTCAAGGGCATAGCGCCGGACAAGTCCCTGTGCCTCGAGCTTTTCGAGCTGCCGGTAGACCGTCGCTGAGCCGATCGGTGCGCCGCTTGTATTCAGCGCGATCAGCAGCTCCGCCGCCGTAATATGCTCTGCGCTGTGTGCCTCCAGATATTGAAGCACCTGCGCCTTCTGCTTTGTCTGATATCCGCCTCCGCGCGGCATATCTGTCACCTCCGGAAATTGAAAATGATAACCCTTATCAGATTCGTGACTATTATAACATAGAATCTGCATTTTGTCAATGGGAAAACGATATCATCTCTCAATTTATCTGCGGATGCATTTTTTCGCTTTGTGAATGATTCAAAAAATCAAGACAAAACCGGAAATCTGTGCTATAATAGAATCACGGTATACCGAATCTGAAAGGAGTGACGCATATGCAGAATCCCGATCTGCTGGCAAACTGTCTCTGTTACATCGAAACGCATCTGACCGAACCGCTGCATACGGAGCAGATCGCCGCTGCCTGTGCCTGCTCCAAGTCTACACTCGAAAAGCTGTTCCGCTATGTCTATCAGCTTCCGGTGCATGATTATATCATCCGCCGGAGAATGACACATGCCGCCGCACTGCTGCATCATCATCCGGAGAAAACCGTTCTGGATATCGCGCTGGAATGCGGCTACAGCTCTCACGAAGCGTTCACGCGCACATTCCGGAGCGTCTGGAACCGGAATCCGTCGCAGATGCGGAAGGATCCGAGCCCTGCGCTCTATCCGCGGCTGACACTGCCGCCCGATGAAGGAGATGACTATATCATGACAAGGAAACCGTTTGATATCACACAGCTTTATGATCTGTTCCGTTCGCGCGAGGATTGCTGGTTTATCTGCTGCGATATCTGCAATCTCGACCCGATCAACGAAATCAGCAATCTTGCAGGTGATCTGGCGATAGTCACCGCACTGGAACGCATGCAGAATGCCGCCGGTGAAGATGACATTGTCTTCCGGATCGGCGGAGATGAATTCTGTATGCTGACTTCGTCCGCCGAAGAAGCCTATGCCGATGCCGTCATGCAGAAAATCGAAGCGCAGAACGGCAATCCGTTTTGCTGGGAGAACAGGGAGATTCCCCTCTCACTCTACATCACCAAAACCCAAGTTCCCCTGCACACGCCGCGCTACGATGAACTGTTCACCGATCTGCACAATTCCATCCGCGCATGCAAATAAACTGCATCATCAGAAGCCGCAGAGTCTCTATGAGGATTCTGCGGCTTTTCGCGTTTTTTGTCGTTTCTTGCGGAAATTGTAACAATTCTGTTCCGGCACTTGCAAAATCCGGCTTTTTGCAGTATAATAATAGCAAAGTCCGTTTCTGGCATTTTACTGCGCGATCAAAGGAGCTGACAAACTGTGACCATTGAATATCGAAAAGCCGAAGCAGAAGATGCTCAAATGCTGATAAATATTTACAATGCTGCATTTTACAGCGATTACAAGAGATTTGGCGCATGCCCCGGATACGGCAAAACGCTCGGAATGATGGAAGCATCAATCAGAGAGCATCCGAAATATATCATTCTGTGTGACAGGAAACCGGTTGGATGTGTTTCCTGTAAAATGCTGGAAACAAGCGTATATGAGATCACCTGCCTGTGTATCGTTCCGGAATATCAGGGCAAAGGACTGGGTACACAAGCGGTCCGGTTTGTAAAGGCTCTTTATGAGGATTGGTTGAAGATCACGTTGGTCACGCCTGTGGAAAAGAAAGAAAATGTGAAGTTCTACACTGAAAAATGCGGATTTCGTATCGTATCCGCTGAAACTGACGGCAATGTTGAACTTGCCCGATTCGTTGCAGAAAGATAATAATGCTTTTCTTATCTGCAATATTAGAAAGAAAACTGAAAAGGAGGCGCAGATATGGAAATCGACCGCACACAGATTCCGCTGTTTCTCAGCGACTATCTGACCTATCTCGATGTGATCCGCGGCAAAGCAAAGCGCACGGTCGCGGAATACTATAATGATATCTGCCTCTTTCTTCGCTGGCTGCACTGCATCAACGGCAGACACCCCGTCTCCGATGTCGGTGAGACGGAAATCGCAGATATGACGTTCTCTGAGATCGAAGCGGTCACGGTTGCAGTGCTGTATGACTACATCCGCTATCTGCGCGATACCAGAGGCAATACGCCGCGCTCTGTTTCACGCAGACTGAGTGCTGTCCGCAGCCTGTTCAAATATCTGACCAAGACAAAAGGCATGCTCAAAGCAGATCCCTGTCAGAATCTTGAGCTGCCGAGCGTCAAAAAGGCACTGCCGCGTTTCCTGACACTTGAGGAAAGTCAGCGGATGCTGCACGCCGCCGAGGAGGAAAAGGAATCCCCCGAAAAGCTGCGTGATTACTGCATTATCACAC
>JAGKVC010000230.1 GCA_021152595.1 Clostridia bacterium | reverse complement strand
GTTCATGATCTTCTTGTAGAAGCGTTTGCCGCCGTCGCCGCCGCTGATCCACGAGGCGCCGTCCGGAGAGAACTGGAACGATTCCGGCGACATCAGTCTGGTGCTGGTGATCTTGTCGCCGTAATCTGCGATGAAATTCATCGCTTCATCGGTGGACCAATAGGTCCAGTCGTGGGCGTAATCCGGTTCGTTCTGCACGGAAATCGAATAGAGATTGACGCCGTTCTGCTTCATGTAGTTGCCGAAGTCGTTGAGGTGTGTGGCATAAGCGCCGTAGTTTCTGGAGGGCAGATGCAGTTTTCCCTTGCCGTTGCCGCTCTCAGCGAGACTGGAAGGCGGCTCCCACGGAGATGCGAAAACGGTTACATTATGCTCGGAAGCATATTTTGCCGTTGCGACCGCCTTGTTCCACTGGTTCTTATCCGGATTGACGAACACGCGCAGCATGGTAAATCCGAGCTGGTTCGGTCCGTTTCCGAACGCGGTTTCGCGCTGTGAGGAGGTGAGATCCCCCGCCCACTCCGGATGGTTGATGCCGCCGAAGCCGCGGATGTTCTGATAGGTTTTACCCGTATCAATGACACATTCGCCCGCAGCACTGACATTCACCGGCATGGCTGCGCCGATCCCGCTGAGCAGGATGGCTGAGCCTGCGATGAACGCGGCAGCCCGTTTGAGTCTGTTTCTTTTCATGTTTCTGTTCCCCTTAAATAAAAAAATAAATTATTTGGCTATATCTGGATAGCCTATCTTATTGTAACATGTTCTGACAGGTTGTGTCAATGCACAAAACAACTTTTTGCTGTATAATCTTTAGGTTGTACAGACAAATCCGTGGATAAAATGTGTACTTTCAGAAGATTTGTTATGCTGTTTCTGTATGTCAGCGCGGCGCTTGCAATTCTGAATGAAATGCAGTATAATATGATAGAAACGAAAGGATGCGATATCTGTTGGAGCAGAATCAAAAATCATCGGATACAAGGCTTGGTATCCTCTTTATCATTGCATCGGCGTTCTGCTTTGCGCTGATGAATCTGTTTATCCGGCTCTCGGGCGACATTCCGACACTGCAAAAATGCTTTTTCCGCAACTTTGCGCTGGTGATCGCTGCTTCTTCTTTGATCCGGACAAAAACGCCGTTCCGGATCGGCAAGGGCAATCTCAAATATCTGCTTGCACGCTCGATCGCTGGCGGAATCGGTATGCTCGGAAATTTCTATGCAGTCGATCATCTCCCGATTTCGGATGCTTCCATGCTGAATAAGCTCTCGCCGTTTTTTACTGTTGTATTTTCTTATTTTCTGTTGAAGGAGCAGGCAAATCTCTTTGAATGGCTGTCTGTGATTGTCGCGTTTATCGGCGCGCTGTTTGTTGCAAAGCCGACCTTCGGCATGGAAATGATCCCTGCGGCAGCCGGTATGATGGGCGGCCTCGGTGCAGGTCTTGCCTATGCAAATGTGCGCGCACTCGGAAAGCGCGGCGAAAACAGTATGGTGATTGTGGCGTTCTTCTCCGGATTCACCACGCTTGTGCTTTCGGTTCCGCTGCTTTTGCATTATCAGCACATGACACCGCAGCAATGGCTGTTCATGATCCTGACCGGTGCAGCGGCAGCAGGCGGTCAGATCTTCATTACAAAGGCATATGCGAAAGCGCCTGCACGGGAGATTTCCGTCTATGACTTTTCGATTGTGATTTTCGCAGCGCTGTTCGGATTTCTGTTTCTGGGACAGCTCCCCGATGGCTGGAGCATCATCGGCTATATCATTATTATCGGCACCGCCGTGATTAAGTGGCGATATTCCGCAAAGCATCCGTCCTGAAACAAAGCCCCTCGTGCAGGGGCTTTTGCTATGTCACCTTTTTCCGCGGATATTGTCTATATGGGTAAGGACAGGAAAGGCGGTGAGCGATATGCAGACCGATGAAAAACAGATCATTGCGCTGATACAGTCGCGCGATGAGCAGGCGCTTGAAATGCTGACAGACGCATACGGCGACCTATGTAAACGGATTGCGCTGAACATTCTCGGGAATGAACGCGATGCCGAGGAAACCTTCAATGATGCCCTTTACAGCGCATGGAATGCGATCCCGTCGAATCCGCCGGAGCATTTGCAGGCGTATTTGATCACGCTGACGCGGCGTGCGGCGATCAACCGGTACCGTGCAGATAACCGGCAGAAGCGCGGCGGCGGACAGGTTCCGGTCGCGCTGAGTGAGCTGGAGGAGTGCATTGCATCCGGCGAGAATGTCGAGGCACAGATCAGCCGGAATGCGCTGCGCGAAGAAATGAACAGGTTTCTCGGCGCATTGTCAGCGAGCAAACGGCGGATCTTCATGGAGCGCTACGGCGCATTGATGCCGATTCGGGATATTGCGATCCAGCACGGCATGACTGAGGACGCGGTCAAAAAGGCGCTGAGCCGGATGCGGCAGGCGCTCCGGAAGCATCTGGAAGAGGAGGGGTATCTATGAAAAATTCAGATCTGCTTGATGTGATCGGCGAAGTGGATGCCGCGTTCTACGAGGACATGGCGCAGAATCTTTCCGGCAGAAAGCAGCATATCCGGCGATTCGTTTCAAGGTTCGGTGCAGCAGCGGCAGTGATTGCGGCAGTCAGTGTGACTGCTGTCATGTTCACGAGTATTTTCCGCGACGGCATTGTGCAGAGTCAGCAGCCTGCAAGCAGCGGCACAACACAGACCGCATCGGGCGAAGAAACAGTCACATCGCAGCACCCGGAATCCGAAAAGCCGGTTGAAACACTCCGCACCGATCTGTTTGAGATCGTGGAGACAACAACCGCCACCACGACAACCGAGCCGCCCGAGACAACAACGGAGCTGATTATTCCGTTCCCTGCGGATATGGAGATGCCGGATAACGATCTGCGGCAGGAGGTCGGCAGCCGGTTCCTTGTCAATTCAATAGGCAAAAGCGGTATTCTCGCGATGACGCTGAATGATGTGCAGCTTTATGATTCTCTTGCGGATGCCGGTCTGACCTTTGATGATCTGACGGAATCCTTCCGCGAAACGCATGCAAAAGCAAAGGATTTCTTTGATGGAAAAACGCAGTCTGTCTCCGTGGATACTGAGAACGGTGCGGTCATGTATATGTTTGATCGGGAAAGCGGTGAGGAGGATCCGGAGAACTGGTGTTTTGTCAAGGGAACACTGACAGTCGAGAATATCAATGCGGTATCCGGTCTTTCCGGTATGCGCGGTCTGACAAATCCGGACGGTTCACCGGCCAAATTCGACGATTTTGATTTTCATGTTTCATATTACGGCTTCGGCGTTTTGCCAAGCACAGAGCCGGCTGAATCAAACGGAAAATCATATTTCGGCTTAACTGCGTTCCCGTCCGGACTCGCGTATAATCAGTCTGAGGGCATGTTTTATCAGGATACCTGCCGCCGGAGCTATATTCATCTGGAACCCGGCGAGGCGATCACCTATGAAGTCGGTGCATTTCTGCCGAAAGTTTATACCGGTTCGTTCCGCGAACATTATCCGTTTCTCCAATATGAGGACGGCACAGAGCTGAAATCGCATTATATGTTTGGCGGTTCGCTCTCACGCCCGTTCGTTGAATTGCATTTTGAATAATAAAAGACCGCCGCTCCGGTTTTGCATCGGAGCGGCGGTTCGTTTTTGTATGTCAGTATTTCATGTTGTTTATTCAGGGTAGTATGTCGTATTATGAATGCGGATGGATGCGACCTCGTCAATATCGAGATAGCCGTACCATGTGTCGGGATCGCCGCTGAATTCCGGCTCAGTGATATCAGAACCGTCAGCAGCAATCCGGAAGCTCAGTACAGATTGCTCTCCGTCGCTGCCGCCGAAGCCCGCGCCGCAGCTCAGACCGATCTGCTGTTCCTTTCCGTTTTTCCATGTGATTGACATGTCTTCGGCGTATGCGGTTCCGTAATTGTCCGGCGTGATTGCTTCATAGCCGGAAAGGTAGAGTTCTTTGCCTTCTTCGGAGACCATGTGGATT